>DATKBU010000308.1:0-4233 GCA_035513815.1 Egibacteraceae bacterium | reverse complement strand
AAGTTCGTGTTCGTGTGCATCAACCAACGCGACCCGGCGCACCCTCGGCCAAGCTGCATCGGCAACGGGTCGGGGGACGTGTTCACGGCCCTGCGCGAGGAGCAGGGCCGCCGGCTGGCGACGGGCGCCAAGATCGTGGCGACCGGGTGCCTGGAAGCCTGCATGGTGGGCCCGGTGATCGCGGTGTATCCCGACGACGTGTGGTACGGCGGCGTCACAGAGGCCGACGTGCCGGCGATCATGGACCATCTCGAGGGCGGCGATCCCGTCGAGATACTGCGGATCGGCGAGGCCGAGTTCGACCTGCGCCCGCCGGAGATGGGCTAGGTTCCCGCGCCCTTCGAGCACACGGCGGCCCTTCAGACGTCGGTCGCGTGCATCCGAGCCGACAGATGAGCGCCAACGCACGCAACCCGCACCCCGCGCCGGCCCAGAGAGCGACCGCTGGCGCGCAGGGCCTCGACGGCGCGGCTCGCGGCCGTTACCCTTCGCCTCCGTGGGCGTCGACCGGACCAGCCGCAAGTCGTGGGATGAGTACTTCCTGACCCTGGCCCGCGCGGCCGCCGAGCGATCGAACTGCTCGCGCCGCAAGGTCGGCGCGGTCATCGTCCAGGACCGCCACATCCGCTCGACCGGCTACAACGGGCCGCCGTCAGGCTATGGGCACTGCGACTTCGGCGCCTGCCCGCGCGCCTCGTCCGCCTCGCCGATGTCGGCGGAGTACGACAACTGCGTGGCGATTCACGCCGAGGCCAACGCGCTGCTGTTCGCCGGCCCCGCAGAGCGCAAGCTCGCCACGCTGTACTGCACTGCCGCTCCGTGCTTCTCGTGCGCGAAGCTCATCGCCAACTCGGGAATCACCGAGGTCGTCGCAGCGGGCGGGCGCTACGAAGGCTGGGACGAGACTCGCCGCTTTCTGATCGACTGCAACGTCAGAGTGCGGCTCCTGGACGGGCTCGAGCACGCCGTCCCGCTGCCCATCCAGGTCTAAGCCCGCAGTCGCGCATACGCAGCGGCACACTGAGCGGGTGACGGCACACCACGATGACGCGCCGGGGGCGGGCACCCCCGCACAGCGCCGGGCGCTGCGGCTCGCGCTCGGCCTGACCGCTGCATTCCTCGTGGCGGAAGCGCTGGGCGGGCTCGCGTTTCGCTCGCTGGCCTTGCTCGCCGACGCAGGGCACATGCTGACCGACGTCGGGGCGATCTCCCTGTCGCTGGCGGCGTTCCGCCTGGCCGCTCGTCCCGCATCGCCTCGCCACTCCTACGGCTTCCAGCGGGCCGAGCTGCTCGCCGCGCTCGCCAACGGCGCACTGCTGATCGCGGTGTCCGCCTGGGTCACGGTCGAGGCCATCGGACGCCTCGCGGACCCCCCGCAGGTCCGCGGGGCCGGTGTGCTCGCGGTGGCAGCCACGGGCCTGGGCATCAACCTCGTCGTCGCCCGCCTGCTGGCACGCAGCCGAAACGGCAGCCTCAACGTCCACAGCGCGTACCTTCATGCGCTGAGCGACGCGCTCGGCAGCATCGGCGCGATCATCGCCGGCCTCGCGGTGCTGCTGTTCAGCGCGCACTGGGTGGATCCCGCGGTCTCGCTGCTGATCGTCGTGCTCATCGGGGTGTCGGCCGCCCGGCTTCTGCGCGAAGTCGTTCACGTCCTGCTGGAAGGCACCCCCCGCGGCCTGGACCCCGAGGAGGTGGCCGCGGCGCTGCATGCCGAGCCCTCGGTCGACCGCGTTCACCATCTGCATGTGTGGCGGCTGTCCTCGGACTCCATCGCGGCGAGCGGCCACGTCGTCGCAGAGAACGTGGAGACCCTGCACGAGGCGCAGCTGCTCGGGGATCGCCTGAAGCGGGTGCTCGCCGAGCGCTTCGGCATCGACCACGCGACGCTGGAGCTGGAGTGTCACGACTGCCGCGGGCAGCAGATCGTCCCGCTCGCCGATACCGGCCGGGGCGAGGAGCGCTGACCCGCCGAGTGCCCGGGCGGGGCGCGCCGCGGCCGAGCGACGCCGCAGGTCAGAGAGCCGGCAGGCCGAGGTAGGCGAGGAACGCGTCACCCAGCGCGTCGAGGCGCGGCGCGACTCGGTCTCGCGCAGCGGCGACGTCGCCATCGGGCACCGGCTCGACCACCTCCAGGTAGCACTTGAGCAGCGGCTCAGTGCCGCTCGGCCGCAGCTGCGCGCGAGAGCCGTCGGCCAGCTCCAGGCTGTACAGGTCGGTCGACGGCGTGCCCAAGGACTGGGTGCGCCCATCCGCGGCGGTGCGCACGCCTGCGCGGTAGTCGGCGGCTGCCGCGACGCTCACGCCGGCCAGCGCCTCGGGGGGATCAGCGCGGAGTCGCTGAAGCGTCTCCGCGGCTAGCTCCGTGCCCGCCTCGCCCTCCAGGCGCACCGAGCGGCCAGCAGTCGCATGGACGCCGTGGCGGAGGGCGAGCGAGTCCAGCGCGTCGGCAAGCGTGCGACCCTCGGCCTTCAGACGCGCCGCCAGCTCGGCGAGCGCCAGCGCTGCGCTGATCCCGTCCTTGTCGCGCACTGTCGTCCCCACCATGACCCCAAGCGCCTGCTCGTAGGCCAGCACCATCCGTCCGCCGTGCGCCTCAGCCTCCGCGGCAGCGCGAGCCAGCCACTTGAAGCCGGTCAGGGTCTCCGCATAGCCGACGCCATGATGGTCGGCGATGCGCGACAGCAGCCGGGAGGACACCGCGGTCGTCGCGACGACGCGCTCGGGTCCGCCGTCGAAGCGGGTGAGCAGGTACTCGGCGAGCAGGCATCCGACCTCGTCGCCGGTCAGCGCCCGCCAGCCCTCTTCGCCGGCGATCGCCGCGGCGATGCGATCGCCGTCGGGATCGTTGGCGAGCACCAGATCGGCGCCTCGGCGCGTCGCGAGCTCGAAGGCGAGATCGAGGGCGCCCGGCTCTTCCGGGTTGGGGAAATTCACGGTCGGGAACGCGGGATCGGGCTCGAACTGCTCAGCCACCACGGCGAGCTCCGCGAAGCCGGCCCGTCTCAGAATATCGGTGACGGCGCTTCCGGCAACGCCGTGCAGCGGCGTGTAGACGATCGACAGATCGCGGTCGCCCTCTTCGTCGACCAGGGCGAGGATCTCGGCGAAGTAGGCCTCCGTCAGGTCGCGGCCGATCACGCTCGCGCGAGCGCTGGGGTCGTAGGGCACGTCCGACAGCGCCCCCACTGCGGCGATCTGCGCGCTGATCTCCGCGTCGAGGGGTGCGGCGATCTGCGCGCCCCCCGCCCAGTACACCTTGTAGCCATTGTCCTCAGGCGGATTGTGGCTGGCAGTGATCTGCACGCCCGCGACCGCGCCCAGGTGCGCAGTGGCGTACGCGACCAGCGGCGTGGGGACCGGATCGGCGAAGGCGCGCACGGTGAACCCGGTGGCGGTCAGCACGGCGATGACGTCTTCAGCGAACTCCGCGGACTTGCGCCGCGCGTCGCGACCGACCACGACTGATCGGCCCTCGGCCGGCCCGTCCTCCAGCAGCCGACCGGCCAGCCCTGCAGTGACGCGCCGCACGACGGCCCGGTTCATCCTCGCAGGCCCGGCCCCCAGCGGCCCGCGGATCCCGGCGGTGCCGAACTCCAGGCGCGTGCTGAAGCGCTCGGCCAGGGCTGCTTCGTCGCCTGCGTCCAGCAGCGATTGCAGCTCCCCGCGGGTGTCGGGGTCCGGGTCTTCGGCGAGCCATTCCTCAGCCCGGGCGCGCAGGTTCACGCGAATCTCCTCGTCGGCGTCGCCCGCAGCATAGGGTCCCGCCAGGGGCAGTATCAGGGTGATCCCGGATGCAGCGGCCCCGCCTGCTCGCCGATGGTGGCTTCAAGGGCAGGTCGACCCGGGAGGTCACGCGATGGCAGTGACGAGCGACAGGGACAAAATCCTGTACGCGCGGTCATTCGTCGAGCAGGCGGCGCAGGTCGGCGCCATCGACGCTGGCGCGCGTGCCCGGATGCTGTGGGAGCTCGACGCGCGCCTCGCTCGCCTTGGTGCTCCCGCCAGCGCCGGCGCCCCCGACGGCGGCGGGGCCTATGACCCGGGCGCATCCGCGCCCAGCGCCGACCCGCCCGCCGGAGCCTACGCGGGGACCTCCGTCGCGGCCAGCGTCGCGCCGCCTCCGCCGCCCGCAGAGCCCGCCGGCGCGCGCCTGTGGTCGCTCATCGCCTCCGAGATCACCGTCCACGGCCTGGCCTATCTGGGCGTGCTGCTGCTGTTCGCCGCCACGCT
>DATKBU010000307.1:0-8701 GCA_035513815.1 Egibacteraceae bacterium | reverse complement strand
GCGGCGGTGCAGCGGGCCTCGTTCCTGCTCCTGGCGGTCGGCATGGTCGTGCTGGGCATCGGCCACAGCTCGAACCAGCTCGCGCGATATGCCGCGGGGGACCTGTACGCGTCGACGCGCAGGGCGTCGGTCATGGGCTGGATCATCTGGGCGGGAACGATCGGCGCGCTCGCGGGCCCCAACATGGTGGCACCAGCCCAGCGGTTCGCCGAGGGACTCGGCCTCACAGGGCTGGCTGGCGGTTATCTGGTGGTCACGGTGTTCTTCGCGGTGGCTGCCGTCCTGCTCGCGGTTGCCGTGCCGAGCGCCGCGGCGCTGGCGGCCCCCGCCGGTCGCGAGGCGCTGCCGGTGGCCGCCTCTGCCCGCGCGGCCGATCTGCTGCGCACCCCTCGCGCGCGCGCCGCCGCGCTGGCGATGGTGGTCGGGCAGTCGGTCATGATCCTGGTGATGACCGTGACACCGGTGCATCTGGGCGATCACGGCCAGGGTCTGGGAGGCGTCGGACTGGTCATGAGCGCCCACCTGGTTGGGATGTACGTATTCGCTCCGATTGGCGGGCGGATCGCGGATCGCGTGGGCAGCATCTGGGTGATCCTGGCAGGACAGGCGCTTCTGGCCCTGTCCGCGCTGCTTGCGGCTGTGTCCCGCCCCACGGCCGGTGGGCCGTTTCTCGCTGCGCTGCTGCTCCTGGGCATCGGTTGGAGCTTCGGTCTGGTGGGCGGCAGCTCCCTGCTGACCCAGGACCTCAACGCCGCCGATGCGGTCCGGCTTCAGGGCGCCACCGAGAGCGCTATCTGGATCGCCGCCGCAGGCGCGAGCGTGGCGTCGGGGCTGGTGCTGTCCTCCGGGGGCTATCCCGCGCTGTGCATCGCGGCGGCCTGCCTCGCGCTGGCGCCGATCGCAGTGATCATCCTCCAGCGACGCTCACTGACCCAAGCCATCGCGCACTGACCCGTCGCCGCCCGGCGCGGGGGCGTGAGCCAGCAGCACCTTGCCGAGCGCCAGTCCGGCCGTGGCGGCGCTGACCTCGTCGATGTGGAGCCCGACCAGCGCCGTCATGCTCGCGGCGTCGCTGCGGATGTCCAGAATCGGACGCGATCGCGCCACGAGCGCGGCTGGCGCCTCTCCGGCCCCCAGCACCCACACGTCCACCCAGCCGCCCGCGGATATCGCCCACCCTTCATGGACTGGCACGGGGACAGCGCGCAATGACGGATCCAGCCCGGCGGCCGGTCCGCGAGGATCGAGGTGGGCTTGGGTCAGCACCGCGCCTTCGGGGAGCGCCAGGGCGAGCGATTCGTCGCCGCTGATGCGCGTGACCGCAGTCGACGGAACCGCCTGCGGCGGAAGAAGCGTCGCGCGAAGCCCTTTCGGTTGATCACCGACTGCCAGGTGCTCGGTGGCGACCAGCGCGGTGACTGGAGCGCCGCCCCAGCGGGACTCGGCCGCTCGCACGCGCGCAGTGACAGCGGCGACGGCGCAGATGGCGGCCAGTGCGATCAGCGCGAGGCGCACCCGCGGGCGCAGGGATGCCCAGCGCTCGCTGAGCGCGTCGAGCGGGCGCGGAAGCGCCGGCAGCGGGCCGTCGAGCCGGCTCAGTGAACGCCAAGCGGGCATGTGCTTCGCAGCTGGACGCGATGCTCGCCGAATCATGGTGGCAGAATGCCGCAGTCGGCGCAGTCCAGCCGGGGGCGGCGACGCCATCCTGTGGACGATGCGCCGCTGCGCGGCGACGGCGCTCCCGGGATCTCGGCGGCGGCGCTCAGACCTCGAAGCGCGCGCCCTCCAGCGCCTGGAGCGCAGGCCGGTCCGAGGAGAGCGGCAGGCGAGGAATCAGGTGGAACAGCAGGTCTCGCAGCTTGACGTTGTTCTCGTCGAAGACTCGGACCACCTCGGCGTGCGACACCGGCGCGACGTCCTCCAGCCCTACGTCGTAGTCGGTGATCAGCGAGATGTTCAGCGCCGCCATCTCCAGCTCTCGGGCGAGGATCACCTCGGGATACTGCGTCATGTTGATGACTTCCCAGCCCATCGAGGCGAACCACTTGGATTCCGCGCGCGTGGAGAAGCGCGGCCCCTGAATCACCACGATCGTGCCGCGCTCATGAATCTCGATGCCGAGCTCTCGCGCGGAGGCGATCGCCGTGCGGCGCATCTCGTCGTCATAGGGATCAGCGAAGGACACATGCGTCGTGACGGGGCCGTCATACAGGGTGTCGGCGCGCCCAGTGGTCCGGTCCACCACCTGGTCGCAGATGACGAACTGGCCAGGCTTCACCTCCGGCTGCAGGCTGCCGGCGGCGCAGGGCAGGATGACGTCGCTGGCGCCGAGCTCCTTCATCGCCCACAAATTGGCCCGATAGTTGATCGCGTGGGGCGGGAGCTCGTGCTTAACGCCGTGGCGGGGCATGAACCCGACCGCCCGCCCCCCGATGTCGCCGACGACCACCGGCGCCGACGGAGCGCCGTACGGAGTCTCGACGGCGATTTCTCGGGCGTCCTCGAGCAGTGAGTAGAACCCCGAGCCGCCGAAGATGCCGACCTGGATCTGCTGTGCGTCAACCATTGATGCCTCTCGTGGCGGCCTGCGGCCTGCGGTCGATGCGACCTGGACCCTGGCGATCGGGGTGGGCTGCTGCAGGCCGGATCAGGCGGATTCGGCCTTCTTCTCCCCGGCGCTCGATGAGTCTGGCTTGGATGCGGCCGGCTTCGAAGCGGCGTCCGCCGGCTTGTCAGCCGAGGGCGCCGTCGAGGACTTCCTGGAGTCGGTCACGTAGTAGCCGGAGCCCTTGAAGATGATGCCGGCGGCGCTGAACACCTTCCGCAGCGCGCCGCCGCAGATCCCGCACGTCGTGAGCGGATCGTCCTTGAACGACTGGACGACCTCGATGTGCTCTCCGCAGTCACGGCACGCGTATTCGTAGGTGGGCATCGTTCCTCCAACGGCTTGCTTGAACGAACGCTTCCTTACAAGTATGGCGTCGGACGCGACTGCGGCAAGTCGAGTCCTGCGCGCAGCACCTGCGATTCTGTGACGATCAGCTCGACCGCCCGGTCATGCGGCAGCGATGGCACGGACTCGACGATCTGGGCGTCGAAGGCGATGCCGATGACCGGCACGCCGCGGCGGACGCGCGCGAGAAGGCGATCGAAGTGGCCCCCGCCGTAGCCGAGGCGGTGACCGCGTCGGTCGAAGGCGACGCCTGGCGCGAGGACCGCGTCGACCGCCGCTGGCTGGATGCTGCGGCTGGGCGCCGCCCGGGGCTCCCGCACGCCGCGCCAACCAGGGCTGAGATCCGCGTCGAGATCGCTCACCAGCGCGAAGGCGATCCGGTCGGCGATCACCCAGGGGAGGAGGACCTGCACGCCCTGATCGAGGAGCCGGCGGAGGAACGGCTCGACGCTGGCCTCGGCGCCGAAGGCCGCGTAGCCGGCGACGGCTGTGCGCCCCGCCAGCTCGGGAAGCGTCCGCAAGCGGGAGCAGATCGCCGCGGACGCCTCCTCGCGAGCCGCCGCCGGCAGCGCGGCCCGCACTGCGATCATGCGCTCGCGCAGCGCTGCTTTGCTGGCCTGGGCCGCCTGCTCGTCCAACTCTTCTCCGGCTCGGTTCGTCGGCACAGCATGAGACCATCTCCGGCTTCCGTGCGCGAAGCTGGCGAGGGCGGCTGCTCGAGGGTGTGCAGGTCATATGGCCACGATCCGGCGCGCCAGCGTTACCCTGAGGTGTCATGATGCCCGGGATGGGGCTCCGATCGCGGCTGACGCTGTTTTTCATGGTCATCACCGTCATGCCGCTGACCTTCGCGGTCATCGCCGTCCAGCTTCAGATCGGCCGGCAGCTGCGCGTTCGAGCGGCGTCCGACCTGCTTGCCGATCGGGCCGTGGCCACCGCGACGGTCGGCGCGCAGCGCGCCCGCGCCGGGGACTTGGCGGATGAGCTGGTGCGGCGGGGCGTCGGGACGGTCGTCGCCGGAGGCGACCCGGCCGCTGCGCAGGCGTGGCTGGATGACGCGGTCGCGGAGGCACTGCCGCAGCGCGCCGACTTCGTCGTCCTGGTCGATCCGGGCGGTGAGCCGCTGGCAAGTGCAGTCATCGCCCCGGAGTTCGACGGGCTCGAGGCGCCCGGCGCCGATGAGCTCGGCGCGATCCTGCGTACGCGGCGCCTGCCGTCCGGCGTGCTGGCGCAGGTGCGCGTCGTCCGTGGTGTGCAGGGCGACGAGACGGCCGAGCAGATGCTGGGCGGGGTCGTGTCGGGCATCTGGCTCGATGACGAGCTGCTGCGGCAGGTGCCGCTGACCGACGCGGCCGCCTTCGTCGCCGGCAGCCGCGTCCTCGCTTCGAGCCAGCAGGTTCCTGAGGGCCTTGCGATCGCCGCGCAGGGCGGTGACGAGGCGGAGAGCGTGGAGGTCGACGGCCGGCGGCTGATGGTCGCGTCCGGTTCGGTCCAGCGCTCGGCGGGACTGAGCGGTGACGCTTTCGTGCTGGTGTGGCGGCCCGTCGAGTCGCGCGCGTCCGCCCTGCCCGCCACCTTGGCCCTGCTGCTGCTGCCGATGCTGGCGGCAGCGGCGATCGGCTGGGTCTTGGCGGGCGGCGTCATCTCCCCGGTGCGCCGCGCGGCGGATGTCGCGCGGGCGGTCGCCGGCGGTGACTTGCGCGACCGGCTTGAGCCGCGCGGCGGTCGCGAGCTGGCTGACCTGGCGACCGCGCTGAACCTGATGAGCACCGAGCTCGGCATTCGCATGCGTGAGGTGGAACGCAGCCGGGACGAACTCCGTCGCTCGCTTGCGAGACTGGGCGCGACGCTGTCGAGCAGCCTGGATCTGAACCGGACGCTCGCGGTCGTTGTGGAGACCGCCATGGATACGCTGGTGGCCGACCGGGGGGCTCTGCTGCTGTTCACGCCCGAGCGCGACGCGCTGTACACCAAGATCGGCCGCGGGCTGGGCAAGCAGGCGCCGCGCATGCTGGTCGGCGAAGGGCTGGCCGGCTATGTGGCGCGCACGGGCAATGCGCTGCGACTGCCGGCCGACGCCGAGGAGGCGCCAGAGCCCGCGCACGGAGAGCCCGTCGGCGCCTCGCAGCTGATTGTTCCGATGCTCGGTCGCGGGCGGATCATCGGCGTGCTGTCGCTGTTCCGCGACGAAGGCGGCCCCGAATTCACACAGGACGATCTCGACACCATGCGCAGCTTCGCCGGACAGGCGTCGGTCGCGGTGGAGAACGTCATGCTGCATCAGGAGGCGCAGCGACTTTCGATCACCGATCAGCTCACCGGCCTTTGGAACCTGCGGTACTTCAACCTTCAGGCTGAGCGCGAGATCGAGGGCGCGCGCCGATCCGGACGGCCGCTGTCCGTCGCGATCATCGATATCGACCATTTCAAGTCGGTCAACGACACCTACGGCCATCAAGTCGGTGACATGGTCCTCATCGAGGTCGCCTCGCGGATGCGCGACTCCACCCGCGCCCCTGATGTGGTTGCGCGCTACGGAGGCGAGGAGTTCGTGGCCCTCCTGCCGGGCACCGGTCTCGAGGGCGGGGTGACGATGGTCGAGCGCATCAGGGCAGCGGTCGCCGCGTCGCCGGTGGAGACCACGATCGGCGCCCGCCAGCTGCTGACGGTCACTTGCAGCGTCGGCATCGCGACGTTCCCAGACCACGGGTCGACTCTCGAGGAGCTCGTCGGCAGCGCCGACGCGGCGCTGTACGCGGCCAAGAGCAGTGGGCGCAACCGCGTAATCGCGGCTGGGACAGGGGATAGCACGGGCGCGCCGGGGCACCCTCACAAGGCGGCTGAGCACCGGCACGGGAGCGAGGGGCAGGCCGTCTAGGATCGCGTGTCGGCGCCCACTTG
This sequence comes from Egibacteraceae bacterium, assembly GCA_035513815.1. GTDB lineage: Bacteria > Actinomycetota > Nitriliruptoria > Euzebyales > Egibacteraceae > DATKBU01. The sequence continues at coordinate 2,847 of DATKBU010000307.1, read as the reverse complement.
CACAGGGACGAGAAAGGACGCACCTTGCGTGCCCACAAAGCTGTCATCCCGGCAGCCGGACTCGGAACTCGGTTTCTTCCCGCCACGAAGGCGCAGCCGAAGGAAATGCTGCCGCTGGTCGACAAGCCTGCGATCCAGTACGTCGTCGAAGAGGCGGTGAAGGCGGGCCTGGATGACATCCTGCTGATCACGGGGCGCGGCAAGCGCGCGCTAGAGGACCACTTCGATCACGCCAGCGAGCTGGAGCGCCAGTTGGCGGCTTCGGGGAAAGAGGATCTGCTCGCTGCGGTCCAGGCCGTCTCTCGCCTGGCGCACATGTACTACGTTCGCCAGGGCCAGCCTCTGGGTCTCGGGCACGCGGTAGGCTGCGCGCGGCACCACATCGGCAATGAGTCCTTCGCGGTGCTGCTCGGGGATGACCTCATCGGCCAGGACGAGTATCTGCTCGGCAAGATGGTCGACGTGTCGGCGGAGACCGGGCGCAGCACAGTGGCGGTTATGGAGTTCGGCGATGAGGATCTCGGCAAGTACGGGGTCATCGAAGCGGAGCCGGACCCAGACGACCCCGACGTGTTCGTTGTCACCGACATGATCGAGAAGCCCGGCAAGGCCAACGCGCCGTCGAATCTGTGCATCATCGGCCGCTACGTGCTGACCCCGGACATCTTCGACTTCATCGACCGGACGCGGCCGGGCCGCGGCGGGGAGATCCAGCTGACCGACGCGATGCGCGCGCAGAGCCGCGAAGCCCCGCTGCGGGCGGTCAAGTTCTCCGGCGTCCGCTACGACATCGGCAGCAAGCACGACTATCTGCGGGCGACGGTCGAGCTGGCGGTCCGCCGGCCAGACGTCGGCCCTCAGTTCCGCGAGTTCCTCATTGACCTCGTCAAGGAGCTGTAATGGCTGCCGGCGCCGCTTTTGACGAGCTGGCGCCGCTGGACTCCTACCGGCGCAACGTGCTGGGCCAGGTCGCCGCCCTCGAGCCGATCGACCTCGGGCTGCTGGAAGCCCAGGGCTGTGTCCTGGCCGAAGACGTGACCGCCGAGCGCGACATCCCCCGCTTCGCCAACTCGGCGATGGATGGCTACGCGGTGCGGGCCGCTGATGTCAATCCCGACACTCCGCTGGAGGTGATCGGCGAATCGGCGGCGGGCGGGGGCCCGGTGCCGCCGCTGCGGCGGGCAGCGGCGGTGCGGATCATGACGGGCGCGGAGCTTCCCGACGGCGCGGACGCGGTCGTGCCAGTCGAGCTGTCGGTCGAGGAGGGCGGCAAGGTCCTGCTGCGCAGCACCCCCCAGCCGGGTGAGCACGTGCGTCCCGCCGGCGAGGACGTGCGCGAAGGGCAGACGGTTCTGACCGCCGGCCAGCTGCTCGGGCCTGCTCAGCTGGGCATGGCGGCGGCGCTGGGCCGAGCCCGGATCCGCGCCCGCCCGCGGCCGCGCGTAGTCGTCCTGGCCACCGGCGACGAGCTGGTCGAGCCGGGGGCGTCCCTGACGCCAGGCAAGATCTACGACAGCAACTCCTACATGCTGACCGCCATGGTTCGCGAGGCTGGCGCGACCGGCTTCCGGCACGGGATCGTGGGGGACACGCGACGGGCGCTGGCGGAGGCCTTCGAGGGCGCGTTGTCGCACGCGGACGCCCTGGTGACCAGCGGCGGAGTCAGCGCCGGGCGCTACGACCTGGTCAAGCGCGTGCTCGCTGAGCTCGGCGACGTCAGGTTCACCAGGGTCGCGATGCAGCCGGGAATGCCGCAGGCGTTCGGCTTCATCTCCGGCATTCCATGCTTCGGTCTGCCCGGGAACCCGGTCAGCGCGTTCGTCAGCTTCGAGGTGTTCGTGCGGCCGGCCATTCGCCGGCTCCAGGGCCGCGAGGACATCAACCGCTCGCGGGTCAGCGCGGTCATGGACGCCTCCGTGCGCAGTCCCGCCGGCAAGGTGTCATTCCTGCGCGTGGCCCTCCGCCGCGACGACGGGGGGTGGCACGCGCGGCCCACAGGGCCGCAAGGCAGTGGGATCCTCGGCTCGGTGGTGGCGGCCGACGGCTTGGCCGAGGTGCCGGCTGAGCGCACCGAGGTCCCGGCAGGGGAGCGGCTGATCGTGCATCTGCTCGGCGCGGATCGGTGACGGCGGGCAGCGAGGGCGAGCTCGGCCACCTCGACGAGCGCGGCCGGGCGCGCATGGTCGACGTCGGCGGGAAGTCGCCGACCCGCCGCGACGCGCGTGCTCGGGCCGGAGTGCGCATGTCGCCTGATACCGCGCGCGCGATCGCCGAAGGGCGGGTCCCCAAGGGCGATGCGCTCGCGGTGGCTCGAGTCGCCGGGATCATGGCGGCCAAGCGCACGTCCGACCTGATACCGCTGTGCCATCCGATCGCGCTCAGCTCGGTCACCGTGGACGTCGAGATCGACACCGACGCAGGGCTGGCGGAGATCCGCGCGGCTGCGTCCGCAGACGACCGCACGGGCGTGGAGATGGAGGCGCTGGTCGCTGCCGCGACTGCTGCGCTGGCGCTGTACGACATGATCAAGGGCCTCGAGCGCGAGGCCTTCATCGAGCGGGTCGAGCTGCTGTCCAAGACGGGTGGCGCGCGAGGCGACTGGGCGCGCGGCGGCCCAGTGCGGGACGAGAGCCCGGACTCGCCATGATCCGCGCGGTCGTGGTGACCGTCTCCACGCGCGCGGCGGCGGGCGCCTACGACGACGCGGCGGGGCCCGCGGTGGCCCAAGAGCTGGCCGCGGCCGGATTCCAAGTGGGACCTGGCGCCGTTGTTCCCGACGGGCGCCGCGCGGTCGCGGACGCCCTCGTGGCCGCGTGCGCCAGCGCGGACCTCGTCAGCACGGCGGGG
>DATKBU010000306.1:0-5366 GCA_035513815.1 Egibacteraceae bacterium | reverse complement strand
GCTCGCCGTCGCGCCCGGTGACTTCGCGTTCGGCCGGCTGTGGACGCTGTTCGGCACGACCAACCAGCTGACTGCCGGCCTGGCGCTGGCGGTCATCGCCGTCTGGGTGCTTCGCAAGCGCCGCAACCCGCTGGCTCAGATCATCCCGCTGACGTTCCTGCTGGTGATGACGACCTGGGCGCTGATCCTGAACACGCGCAACTTCTTCGAAGCGCGCGACTGGCTGCTCGGCCCGCTGAACGTCGCGATCTTCGGGCTGGCGGTGTGGCTGATCGTCGAGGCGATCCTGGCGCTGCGCCGCGCTCGCAACGAGCCGATCCTGATCGAGGACGTCGAGCCGGCGGCGCCGGCGGCGCCGTAGCGCGAAGGAAGGCCGATGCCGCATCGGGTGCTGCTGGTCCGCGAGTGGGACGCCCAGGCGTCCGGTTCGGGATGCTGCGGGCGCCTGGGCGGCATCGGCCATGAGCTCGGCGAGACCGAGACGTACGCGCACACGCGCTGCCGCATGGAGGAGATGGGCCGCGTGTACCGCGCAATCGTGTCGGAGTTCGATGAGGCTGACGTCACGGTGGAGGTGGTCGATCCGCGCAACATGATCTGGCTGCTGCCGTCGATCTGGAGGGATGCCCGGCGGCGCGGCATGAGCGTGACCGAAGCGCTTCGCCAAGTCTTCCGCGGGACCTCGACCGCGGCGGTGGTCGCCGACGGCAAGGTGCTGTTCGCCGGCGAGGCGCCCGACCCGGCCGAGGCCGTCGAGGCCATCCGCGCCGAGCTGGCACGCGCCGCTTGAGCGGCTCATGATCGAGGGCCTGCGCAGCGTCGCGGCCCGCGCGCGGCATGGGCTGCGGCGGGCGGTCGCCTTGCATTCCGAGCTGTTTGTCGTTCCCTGGCGCGCTGGGCTGCAGCGCGAGGCCAATCGCCAGCAGGATCTGCTGATGACGCTGATGTTCCTCGAGGCGCTGGGGGTCGAGAATCCCGCTGCGTACTACACGATGGAGCTGTACCCGGAGCTGCTGGCGTCGTTCCACGACTGGCACCGCCGCCAGGGCATGCCGCGCTCCCCAGAGCCGGGCATGTGCTGTTGAGCCGCAGGCTGCGGTTCTTCGGCGGCAAGGGCGGAGTCGGCAAGACCACGGTCGCGACCGCCGCGGCGATGATGCTCGCGAACGAAGGCCGCCGCACGCTGCTCGTCTCGACCGACCCGGCGCATTCGACCGCGGACCTGCTGGGAATGCCGCTGGGCGCCGACGCGGCGGCTGTCCAGGACAACCTGTGGGCGCTGGAGATCGACCCCGAAGCCGCGGCGGCCGCCCACCTCGAGCAGGTGCGCGCGGTCATCGCGCCCACCGTCGAGCCCGATCTGCTGCCCGCCATCGATCGCCAGCTGGGCCTGGCGGCCGGGAGCCCCGGCACCATCGAGTCAGCCCTGTTCGACCGCATGGTGACCGCGATGCAGGACCCGGCCTTCGACGCAGTGGTGTTCGACACCGCGCCCACGGGGCACACCCTGCGACTCCTCGCGCTGCCAGGGCTTCTCGCCGCGTGGGTCGAGGGCCTGGCGCGGCAGCGGGAGCGCGTGATGGGCATGGAGCGCATGCTGCGCAACATGGCCGGCACGGCCGACCCAGGCTCGGACACGGTTCTGCAGCGCATGCACGCCCGCCGCGAGCGCTTCCAGGCGGCAGGACGGGCGCTGCGCGAGGACGCGCTGTTCTGGCTGGTGGTGATCCCCGAGCGACTGCCCATCGAGGAGACGGCCCGGGCAGCGCGCACGCTGGAGGCGGCCGAGATCCAGATCGGCGGAGTGATCGTCAACCGCGTGCTGCCCGACGAGGCGGACGGGGAGTTCCTGGCGGCGCGCCGCGACGCCCAGCGGGCGTACCTCGCGGAGATCCGACAGCGCTTCGCCGGCCGCAGCATCGTCGAAGTCGAGCAGCTGCCGCACGACGTGACAACGCCAGCGCAGCTCGCCGCCATCTCAGCGCAGATCGGCGCCGTGGCGCAGGGCGGATGAGCGCGGCGGGATCCGCTAGGGGACCAGCAGCGCCTTCCCGACAGTCTGGCGCCCCTCCAGGCGATCATGCGCCTGCGCAGCGCGGTCGAGCGGATGTCGCTCGGAGACCTTCACGGTCAGCTGGCTGGATTCGAGCCAGCCGAACAGCTCGTCCGCGCGCGCGAGCAGCTCAGCGCGCTCGGCCGTGTAATCGCCCAGCTTCGGGCGTGTGAGAAACAGCGACCCCCCAGCGTTCAGCCGCTGGGGATCGACTGGCTCGACCGGGCCGCTGGACTGCCCGAAGAGCACCATCATCCCGCGCGGGCGAAGGCACTCAAGGCCGCGATCGAACGTCGCGCTGCCGACGCCGTCGTAGACGACATCGAGCCCCTCGCCGCCGGTGAGCTCGGCGATCTCATCCCCGAAGTCGGCCTCGGTGTAGCGGATCACCTCGTCCGCGCCGGCCTCGCGCGCCAGCGTCTCCTTCTCGGCGCTCGACACTGTGCCGTACACCGTCGCGCCGCGCAGCTTGGCCATCTGCACCAGCAGCAGCCCCACGCCTCCGGCGGCGGCGTGGATCAGCACCCGATCATCCTTGCCGAGCCGATACGTCCCCCCGGTCAGATAGTGCGCGGTCAGCCCCTGGAGCAGCGCCGCGGCGGCGGTCTCCAAGTCAACTGCCTCAGGAACGGGGACCGCGCGGTCGGCTGCGACCAGTGCCAGATCGGCATATGACCCGACCGCGTCGGCGGTCGCCACCCGGTCCCCGACCGAGAACTCCGCGACTCCGTCGCCGACCGCCTCGACCGTCCCCGCGGCTTCAACGCCCAGCGTGAATGGAGTCTGCCGCGGATAGGCGCCGCTGCGGTGATAGGCGTCGATGAAGTTGACGCCGGCCGCCGCGACGCGGATGACGAGCTCTCCCTCGCCCGGCGCCGGGATGTCGACGTCCTCGACGCGCAGCGCGTCGCTGCCTCCCGGCTCGTGCACTCGGACTGCTCGCATCAGCTGCTCCTCGGATCGGGGGTGGCGGAACCGGCGTTGCGCCGCGCCCAAGGCTCCAGGATCGCGTAAATCGCCTCGGACATCGGCGCCTCGACGCCGTCGCGCCTGGCGCGCGCGATCACTGCGCCATGGAGTGCCTCGAGCTCCATCGGCCGCCCAGCCACGAGATCATCGTGCAAGGAGGAGAACACCCCTCCGGGCAGGCTCGCGGCCATGTCGAGGTGGGCCTGCGCCGTTTCATCGGGCAGCTTCACGCCCTCGGCCGCCGCCACGTCGCAGACCTCCTGCGCCAGCCGCCGGAACATCTGCTCGCCGGACGGCGTAGCGCGTATCTCCCCGTACGGCCGCCGCACCGCCGCGGTCATGCCCGCCAGCGCGCAGATGAACGCCATCTTCGCCCAGAGGACCTCATGGATGTGCTCCGACAGCTCCGCTTGCACCGAGGCGGCCTCGAATGCCTCCAGCAGCCGTTCCCCGCGTGGGCTGCGGCGCCCTTCCAGTTCGCCGAAGACCACCTTCGCCGGGCCAGCCGTGTGCGCGATGCGCCCCGGAGACTCGACCCCGGCGAAGATGTAGGCCACGCCGCCCATGACCTGCTCAGGTCCGATTGTCCGGGAGAGGACCTCTTCGTTGTCCACCCCGTTCTGCAGTGACACGGTCGCGGCGCCGGGTCCTAGAAGCGGGCCGAGGCGCGCTGCGGCGACCTCGGTGTCCTGGGACTTCACGCACAGAAGCACATAGTCGCACTGGCCGACCTCACGAGGGTCATCCGTGGCGGGGAGCTGCAGTGCGAAGTCTCCGCGCGGGCTCGCCGCGCGCAGCCCGTCCGTGCGCAGCGCCTGAAGATGCGCGCCGCGAGCGATGAGCCAGACGTCTGCGCCGGCTTGCGCCAGGCGCCCCCCGAAGTACCCCCCGACACCTCCGGCCCCGTACACCGCGATCTTCATGGCATCCTCCCGGACTGGCCGACGCCGTGGCGGACATCTGCGAGCCTTCCGCGCTTGCTGGTCTGCGAATCTTCGCCCGCCAAAGGCGACCCGGACGGCCGGCTGCCGTCACCGCGCATGGCCACCGCGCCAGACGCTCGTAGTGTGAACCTCGCCGATCGGGTGCAACCTTGGACGGCCAGCTGCCGTCGAAGACGTGACGGCGTCTCCCCGACACTAGGCGCGGCCACATCGTCGCGATGCTGCCCCCTTTGGAAGGACCGATGATGCGTTCCGCGAACTCTCGATTCCGCCTGTCGCTGCTGATTCTGGCCCTAGCAGTCGCGGCGGCCGCGACCGCGTGCGGGACGACGGCGACCGTCGAGGACGTTGCCCCGCCCACCGCGGATCCGGCCGAGCCCGCAGTCGAGGGGCCGATCGCCGACGGCCAGCATTTCGGATTCGCTTCCGATCTGTCGCCCGACGGATCGTTCTTCTTCGACTCCGTCGAGTTCCTTTCGGGGCAGGAGGCAGTCGACGCGGCGCGAGCGGCAGGCGACCTGCCCGAGGGCGAGGACAGCCTGCCGAACGACTTCTACATCCTCAACGAGGCACCCGACAGCGTGCGGCTGTCACTGGCCGACAGCTCTGCGGTTACCGTCTTCGACTGCACCGAGGCCTGCACGCCCGTCACGGTCAACTTCGCAGACCTCGCCTCCGGCGCCGCGCGCGCCTTCAACGGCGACCAGGCCCTCTACCAGGTCACGGTGGAAGACGGCGCGGTCGTGGCCCTGGACGAGCAGTACCTGCCTTAGACGGCCGGAGCCGCCCGCGCCCGCTCTGCCCGCGATCGATAGGAACCTCCGGCACTTGACCGGTGTAGCACTGCTGACACGACCGGCGAGTGAACGGAGGCTCCCATGCGGCGATTGGCGTGCGTTTCCATTGCATCAGCGCTGCTGCTGTTCTCGTTCGCCGCGGCAGCTGCGGCGAAGGGACCGTCCGAGGCGACGATCTTCGGCCCGGGGATGGACGGGCCGACCTCGCTGAGCGGCGACGCCGAGACGGGCGCCCCGACCGAGTTCGGGGATCTGGTGGACCGCAGCGGGTTCTTCTTCTCGCTCTTCCGATCCCCTTCCTCCCCGATCACCGATCGGCCGCCCGAAGGGGAGCTGGGCCCGCAGTACACGGTCGAGTATGTGGTGCCGTGGCAGGGCCACGAGTACCGCATCATCCAGCTGCTGTATCCGTTCGCCGCCGGCGGCCCCGTGACCTTTGTCGACCCTGCGCAGGACGGCCCGGACGAAGGAGGCGTGCACGGCGGCTGGTATCTCGCCTCTGACCGCCTGCTCGACACGCATCGTCACACGCGGGCCAATCTCGCTTCGGACGCGCCGGCCCTCTGCGCGGTCACGTCGACCGGACAGCCTCAACCAGGTCCG
>DATKBU010000305.1:0-2296 GCA_035513815.1 Egibacteraceae bacterium | reverse complement strand
ACGTCATGGGCGACTCGTCGCTGCGGCCGCAGTGGTTCGCGACGATGCTCATGCTGGCGCTGACCGGGGCCGTCACCGGACGCTACGTCGACTTCACGCAGGCCCAGCATGCCGCGCTGCGCATGGTCGCCGAGCGCAGTGGACTGAGCGTCAGCGACGCGGGCGCCGACCAGATCGTCGGCGCGATGCGGCGCCTTCCCCCGCATCCCGACGTCTCCGGAGGGCTGGAGGAGCTCGCGGCCGCCGGCCTGCGGCTGGTCGCGCTCACCAACTCGGTGCTGGACGCCGCAGAGGAGCAGCTGACGAGCGCCGGGATCCGGCAGCGCTTCGAGGCGGTCTACTCAGCGGACGAGGTTCGCCGCCTGAAGCCCGCGCCGGAGCCGTATCGCATGGTCGCCGAGCGCAGCGGCGTCCCTATCGAGCAGACGTGGCTCGTCGCTGCGCACGCCTGGGACATCAGCGGCGCGCTCGCCGCCGGTTGCCGCGCCGCGTTCGTCGCCCGGCCTGGGATGGTCCCGAGCGCTGTAGGCCCCCAGCCTGACTTGATCGTCGCCGACATCGCAGAGCTGGCTGAGCGGCTCCCCGCCTCGATCTCCTAGACGCCGGCAGTAGGCCGGTACTGGCCGAACACCGCGCGCAGCGCGTCGCATACCTCCCCGACCGTGGCCATATGGCGCAGCGCCTCGCGCATGACCGGGAGCAGATTGTCTGTCCCGCGGGCCGCCGCCGTCACCGCATTCAGCGCCTGCTTCACCGCGGCGTCGTCGCGCTCGGCCCGCACGCGCGCCAGCTGTGCGATCTGGCCTTCCTGCACCGCCTCGTCGACGCGCACCAGATCGGGCTCCACGTCCTCGGCGATCGCGAAGCGGTTGACTCCGACGACGACCTGCTCCCCGCGCTCGACGCGCTGGCCCAGCTCATAGGCGGAGCGCTCGATCTCAGCCTTCTGAAAGCCCTCCTCGATCGCCCGGACCGCGCCGCCCATCTGATCGATGCGCTCCAGGTACTCCCCGGCGCGCTCCTCGATCTCGTCCGTGAGCGACTCGATGAACCAGCTGCCGCCCAGCGGGTCGGCTGTCAGCGGGACATCGGTCTCGTGGGCGATGACCTGCTGCGTGCGCAGCGCCAGGCGCGCCGCCGTCTCGCTGGGCAGCGCCAGCGCCTCGTCGAAGGCGTTGGCGTGCAGGGATTGCGTGCCTCCCAGCGTCGCCGCCAGCGACTGGATGGCCACGCGGATCAGGTTCACCTCGGCCTGCTGCGCGGTCAGCTGCACGCCGGCCGTCTGGGTGTGGAAGCGCAGCATCATCGAGCGCTCGTCCCGCGCCCCGAAGCGCTCTCGCATGATTCGCGCCCACATTCGCCGGGCGGCGCGGAACTTGGCGACTTCCTCCAGCAGCGATGAGCGCGCCACGAAGAAGAACGACAGGCGCGGCCCGAAGTCGTCGACGTCGAGTCCCGCGGCGAGCGCCGCCTCCACGTAGGCGATGGCGTCCGCCAAGGTGAACGCGATCTCCTGCACGGCCGTCGCCCCGGCCTCGGCCATGTGGTAGCCCGAGATCGAGATCGTGTTGAAGCGCGGCAGGCGCAGGGCGCAGTAGGCGAAGGTGTCAGTGGCGATCCGCAGCGAGGGGGCGGGCGGGAAGATGTACGTGCCCCGGGCGATGTACTCCTTGAGCACGTCGTTCTGGACGGTGCCGCGCAGCTTGGCGGGATCCACGCCCTGCTCCTCGCCCACCAGCTCGTACAGCAGCAGCAGGATCGACGCCGGCGCATTGATCGTCATCGACGTCGACACCTCATCGAGCGGGATGGCGTCGAACAGCGCCCGCATATCGGCCAGCGAGTCGATCGCCACGCCCACCTTGCCGACCTCGCCGGCGGCCAGGGGATGGTCGGAGTCGTAGCCCATCTGCGTGGGCAGGTCGAAGGCGACCGACAAGCCGGTCTGGCCATGTTCGAGCAGGTAGCGGTAGCGGGCGTTGGACTGAGCCGCGGTCGCGAAGCCGGCGTACTGGCGCATCGTCCACATCCGGCCGGCATACATCGACGGGTAGATCCCCCGGGTGAACGGGTAGCCGCCGGGATCGCCGAGCGCGGCCTCGTCGGCGCCCTCAGCGCCCTCAGCCCAGGGCACGTCCCCAGGGCCGTAGAAACCGCGGACCGGGATCCCTGAGGCGGTCGTCGACGCGCCTTGGCCTGAGGACTCCTCAGGCCCGCTGCTGGCCATCACTGCCTCGATTCGTCGCAGACGTGGGGCGATGCTAGCCTGACCGGCGCAGTTCCAGCGCCCCAACGG
>DATKBU010000304.1:0-2716 GCA_035513815.1 Egibacteraceae bacterium | reverse complement strand
CGCCAGCAGCGGAGGCCCGTCCTCGTACCTGCTGATGTCCGTGATCGGGATCGTCCTGCCGATCGTCTCCAGTCCCGTCACTGTTGGCGGGTCCGTCGGCGGAGGGGCGGTCGGCGGAGGGGCGGTCGGCTGTCCCGTCGGGTCGACCGGGTCGCTCGGCGGCTCGGCGGTAGGCTGCCCGGTGGGGTCGCCGGGCGCGGAGGGATCGGGCACCGCCGTGGCGGTGGGCACTGCGGCGACCGGGCTCGCGATCGGCTGGCTGCCGATCAGGCCGGTGCCGATGATGAAGCCAATGCCGCCAACCGCGCCGATCAGCACGATCGAGATCAGGATCGGGACCCAGTTGGTCGGGTCACGGATGAGGCCGATCTGGGTCGGGACATGTCCCTTGGCCCAGGTGGCGTAGCGCATCTGCGAGCTGACGTCGCTACGCACAACGTCATCGGCGAGGCCATCTATGGAGGTCGGTCGCTGGCTCATGCAGCCTGCCCAACCGGAAGGTTCGACGCATGAGTGGACGCAAGCAGAAGCCGCACGGGACGGCCCCAGTAGTCTCGTTCTGGAGCGAGCAGGGCGGCACGCAGACCGAGCTCATCGAACATGCCCACGCTCCGGACTTCGCGCACTGATCGAAGCCGCCGCCCGGATGGCCTGAGGGCCAGGTATGCGGTGATCAATCCATCGAGCGACCCGCCATCAAGCGAGCGCAGGAAGTGGTTCAGGCCGTAGCCGGGTACGGCAACGTAGGCCAGCCGGCGTGTGTTGACGTCGACAACCAAGAAGACCGCTGCCTGCCAGGTCAGCATGACTGGCGCGAGCTCGAACATCGGGCGGCGGCGGGCCTTTAACGCCGAGCCGAACTCTGAGCGCGGGCGCCGCGGGCGGGACACGCGCAGATCGATCTCTTCATGGGCTTCGATCGGAAGCGGCAGACTGCCAGCGACGATCTTGTCGCATTCGGCGACGTCGGCGGGGCCGGCGTGAGCGCCGAGATGATGACGCGCGACCGACCAGGCGGCCGCCAGCGCCTCGCCTGCTTGCCAGGACTCGCCGGAGGCGCGGGCGACTGCGGTTGATCGGCCGGTCGAATACAGGTCTCCGCCGAATGCTGTCCTGGCTACGTACCACCCGTAGCGCAATACGCCGCGCTCGAGTTTCACGTCCAGTGCTGGTGGCAACGCGGCCGTTGAGCCACTGGCGGCAGCTTCGATGCATGCCAGTGCGCCACCCACCGCGTAGGCAACGGCCGACCTGAGCGTCCGCCCAACGGCGTACTCACCACCCAGCTCGAGGCGGTACGGTCGAGGGCGAACGAGGAGTCCGGGCGAATGCTGCTGGTCCATGAGCAGCATCAGCCCGAGCGCGAATCTGGTCGCGAACAGATCGGCGACGCGATCCGGATCCACCCCCGGGGGCAAGGTGACGTTGAGGTGGGTCGAATCTCCCTTGAGCGTCATGGGCGCCGTGCGTCGCGCGAGACCGGCGCGCTCGAACGCGGCCCAGCCATCCAGCCGCCGCGCGAAACCAGAGGCCACCGCGGTGGGCGGTATCGCGATCTCGGCTTCCTTGTTATCGGCGGTGACCACACTGCCGCTGGCCACCGGATACGCATTGCGGTCAAGAGGCATCAGGTCGGGCCGGCCAAGGCGCAATCCGTGAATGACGCGCCGGAAGTCGACGCGTGCCCCGGTTGCATCAAGGACCAAGAACTCGTGCTCGATCCCAATCCATGTCGAGGTCGGCCCGCGCGGCGTCGCAGCCGAAAGCGCGGCGCTGCGTCGTCGCGCGACAAGCCTGATCAGCGGCCGCCCCAGGTCCATCAGCCCACCTCAACCGCCCGGTCGATCAGTTCACGCGACCGATGTGATCGCCCGGAGTCTTGGGCTCGAAGTCGGCCGGCATGGGGCCGCCCGTTGCCTCATCGACCCAGCGATCGCCGCCCTTCCAGAGGCCCGTTCGACCCTGCTGGTCGCGATAGCGCACGTTGCCTTGCTCGTCCTGCGCGAGGCGCGTGCCGTCCTCGAATTCGATCTCACCCGACATCGGCTGCTGCGGCCGTTCTGGCTGCTGCGCTCCGCCGCCACCGCCGCCTCCGCCCTGGCGACCGGTTGGTTTCTGGCCGCCGGCATCTGTCATGTCGTCACTGCCCGGCGGCGGCACGCCCGGTTGTGCCTGGTTGCCTCCCCCGGGCGGACCCGCTTGCTGCCCACCGGGTCGCGCCGCAGGGACGCCCTGCCCCTTCTCGGACATGCAGCCCTCCTATCGAGCCCCTCGCTCCGACTCAGACGCTGCCCCCTGTGATGGCAGTCTTGCACCCACGCGTCAAGGAGGTGCGCGTGCAGAGGTGCAGGGTGGCGAGCTGGCTCGACGCGCGGTTCATCGCGCCGCGGTCAACCGACAAGCTCCAGGTTGGCGAGCGAGGCGAGCAGCTTCTTGACGCCGCGTTCCGGGAACGCGACCGTGACCTCCTCGTCGTCGCGGGTCAGCCTGGACGTCACCACGGTACCCTCCCCGAAAGCCGCATGCCGGACTCTGTCGCCATCGCGGTAGCGCCGCTCGCCGGGTACGCTGGGTTTCGGAGGGACGACGGGGCTCGCAGCAGGCGCAAGGGCTGCGTCCGCGTCCTGGCGCCCGCTGTAGTAGGCCTCGCGGCGCGCGGCAAGGTCGCGCGACGGGCGGAAGGCCTCGCCCTTGCGTGGCGCACCCGGTTGCGGCG
>DATKBU010000303.1:0-14682 GCA_035513815.1 Egibacteraceae bacterium | reverse complement strand
CGCATCGACCAGGAAAAAGGGCCGCCGGTCACCACCCCCGTCGTAGGCGGCTCCTCGGCCCGGGCCGTGGGCCCTCGTGTGCCTGACGGCACATTCCTTGCTGCTACCCGGCTGCTACCCGCGCGCCTGACGACGGGCCGGTATCCGGCGGATGGCCGGCAGCCGCGGAGCGGCGTTCCCGCAGGTAGGACGGCACAGTGCGGGACAGAATGCGGCGCGCCGGGATGCTCGTGGACGGTCTGGGGACCGGAGATCCGAGGTTCAAATCCCGGCATCCCGGCGACATTGTCGCAGGCTCCATGGCTTCGCCCTTCGGGGAGGCCTGTGCGCTACGACCGAAGCGGGCCGTGAGCCTGCGTTTTCCTTGCCGTCGGCGGTGTCGACGACGGCTGACCCGCGCACCGCAACTACTCAGTAAGGTGCGCAGAGCCGGCCATGTACTGACACACAGTATGTGTGAAGCCGCGGTGTGTGGTCATACTTGTTGCACTTGGACATGTACGCTCAGTCATTGGAGCCCGAACCGAACCGATGAGTGCCGGTCGATACGGCGACCAGCAGGAGCGCTGCGCTCGACAGAGATCTACCCCCGAGAGGAAGCCGTCTCGCCCGCTGACGCCCCCCCGTTTCGCGGCGAGACGGCTCTCCTCACGCTCGCCGAAACGCCGAGCCGGGCTCGCAGGGGCAATCAGGGCCGCGACACCGCCCGTACGCTCCCAAGTCGCTCAGCGGGCGCGCGCTGCGGGTAGGCTGCGGACCGATCTCTCATGGGACACCCGCGAGGAGGTTCGGCATGAAGGCGGTCCGGCTGCACCAATACGGTGAACGCCCGCGGATCGATGATGCGCCGGAGCCGGTGATCGAGGGACCGCTGGATGTCATCGTGCGAATCGGCGGCGCGGGGGTGTGCCGCACGGACCTGCACATCGTCCAGGAGGTGTTCTCTGACAACTCCGACCTGGTGCTCCCGCGCACGCTGGGACATGAGAACGCCGGATGGGTGCATGAGGTCGGTTCGGCGGTGTCCAACCTGGCCATCGGCGATCCAGTGATCCTGCACCCGCAGATCAGCTGCGGGCTGTGCCGCGCATGCCGGGACGGCGACGACATGCACTGCGACGAGGGCCTGTTTCCAGGAATCAGCGCGGACGGCGGATTCGCCGAGCTGCTCAAGACCAGCGCCCGCTCGTGCGTCCGCCTCCCCGAAGGGGTGGAGCCCGCAGCCATCGCCGCGCAGGCCGACGCGGGCCTCACCGCATACCACGCGGTGAAGAAGGCCAGCGCACGCGGGCTGCTGTTCCCCGGGAGCCGGACCGTCGTCATCGGTGCGGGCGGCCTCGGCCATATCGGGATTCAAGCGCTCAAGGCCATCAGCACGACCGAGGTGATCGTCGTCGACCGCTCCGATGCGGCGCTCAAGCTCGCGGCGGAATGCGGCGCGGATCAGACAGTGCTCGCCGACGGCGGGCAGGTCGACGCCGTGCTGGACCTCACCGACGGCAAAGGCGCGCAGGCGGTCATCGATTTCGTCGGGGAGGGCGGCGTGACCCGCGACGGCTTCGCCATGCTGCGGCGAGCCGGCAGCTATTTCGTCGTCGGCTATGGGGAGACGCTGGAGGTCCCTACGCTGGACATCATCGCCACCGAGCGCAGCTTCATCGGCAACCTCGTCGGGACCTACAACGATCTGGTGGAGCTGATGACCCTCGCCGGGCAGGGCAGGATCACGCTGCACACGCGCGCGTACCCGCTGGACGCCGCGCTCGACGCGCTGGACGACCTCGAGCACGGGCGGGTCCGCGGGCGGGCGGTTCTGGTCCCGTAGGAACCTCGCCGAGCTTTCACGGCCGGCCCAGCTTCAGCAGGTCGATTGCACGTGATCGCCCGAGCCGCTCCAGGCGCACCGCGAGCGCCAGCAGCACCGCGCCGGCCGTCAGCGCATCGCCGAACGCATGATGCGCCCGGCGCACCGGCAGACCGTGGCGGCGCGCCACCTTGGCCAGCGTGTAGTCGCGCTCCGGCGCGCGGCCTTCCAGCCTGTCGAGCGACCAGGCGAGGCGCATCGTGTCGATCGTGTCCCGCTTGGCCCACCGGATCCCGCAGCGGCGCAGCATCGCGCGCTCGTGGTGAGCGCCGTGAGCCACGAGGATCGCGCCGTCGAGCGCCTCGGACAACCGCTGACCGACCACGTTGACGAGCGGCGCCTCCGCGACGTCCTCAGGCACCAGACGATGGATCGCAATCGCCTCGGAGGGGATCGCGTCGCGGTGGCGCACGCGCGTATAGCCGGCCTCGCTGAGCACGATGCCGCCCTTGCGGATCCCGACCCAGCCGACGGACAGAGGCCGCGCGATCCGGTGATTCAGTCCCGTCGTCTCGAAATCCATCGCGACCATGTCCTGATCGCGCCAATCGAGCTGCGCGGCTGGTCGCGGCGGCATTCTCTACCGCTGGATGCGGTATCGGTCGCGAACCGTATCCTGCGCCGTCCGCGTCGCTTTGAAGACCTCGCGCAGCTGGGAGCGAACGAGCGCCGGAAGGTCGCGCGGGTCGATGTGGTTGTCAAGATCGAGCCCGTCGGCGCGGCGGCGCAGATGGTGCTCCAGGCGAACCCGCAGCGCCAGGTCGTAGCCGGCTCTGAGCGTCTCGGCGAGGTCCTGCGAAATCGCCCCGGCCGCGGCGCTCGCGGCGAGGCGGTCGTCGGTGCTCACCTCCATCCCCCTGCGCGCCAGCGTGTAGAGGCGCGCGAGGTCGGCAATCGGCACCAGCGCCCCCCGCTTGACGTCGAACGTGCCCGCATGCTGTCCGCCTCGCTCAACGGCGAACCTGCCGCGAAAGCCCAGCGGCAGTCTGTGGCCGACCGCCTCGCTCGCCAGGCGCGTCAGGAAGACCCCATGGTCGGCCGCAGCGGCGATGGTGTCCGCGAGCAGAGCCGTCGCGTCCAGCTCTCCCGCCGCAGTGCGAACATCGAACGCGATCTCCGCCCCCCGCAGGTGGATCTCGGTGGGCGTGGAGATCCACTGCGTGAATCGACGGCGCCAGGCGGCCACGTCGCCGCGCCATTCCTCCTCGGAGGCCATCACGCCGCCGGGGCAGCGGAAGTAGCCGCAGCGCACGAGCGCCTCAGTCATCCAGCGCCCCAGCTCGCCGAACCAGTCGCGCTCCGCCGGGGAGAGGCCGTCGGGCAGCACAAGCCCGGTGTCCTGGTCGCTGTGCAGCGTCTGCTCGCCCCGAGCCTGGCTGCCGAACACGATCCAGCCGTAGGGCGAAGGGGCGGGGCCGAGCTCGGATTGGGCCAACGTGAGCAGGCGCCCGTCGACGCGATCGGTCAGCGCGGCGATGACCCGTCCGACATCGGTCGCGGTCGTGCCCGCCGCGAGGAGCGCGCCCGCCATCTCCGCGGCGCCGCCGAGGGCCGCAGCGACACCGTCGACAGTGTCCGCGCGATCGATGGCCTTGCGAAGGTGCAGCGGACTGCGCGCGTTCAGCGCGAGCAGATCGCTGGACGTGACGACGCCGACGATCCGCCCGCCCTCGCGGACCGCCAGATGATGGATCCCGTCGGTCAGCATCACGATGAGCGCCTCGAACACCGGCGTGGAGCTGGCGACTGCGCGAACCGGGAACGACGCGATGTCCGACACCGGGGCGGTCGCCGAGCCGCCTGAGGCCACGAGGCTGCGAAGATCGCGGTCGGTCACGATCCCCGCCTGACCGTCGCCGCGCTCCACGATGAGCGAGGAAATCCGCCTGCTGCGCATCCGCTCCGCAGCATTCCGGCATGAGTCCTGCGCCGCGACTGTGACGGGCGGCGCGCTCATGATCGTGCGAACGGGCGCGGTCTGCTCGTCGATCACCGCCGCGCCGCCTCGGCGCGCCCACAGACGGAGCGGCGGCGCCGACCAGGCCGACGCGATCGCGTCGTCGGTCAGGACAAGCGCGAGGACAGATCCGACCGCCTCGGCCCGCTCGGCGGGCGACGGCGCATGGAACTCGCCTTCGGCGACCAGGTCGATCGTCCGGCCGTCCTCATCGCGAATGAGCAGCGCGCCCCGCTCAATGACCAGCGGTCGAGCGGAGACGCGCGGCGGAAGTGGCTCTCCCTCGCCGATGTAGACGATCTCCGACTGCGACGACAGCGTGGTGAGCAGCTCCCTGGAGACCCCGGCGAACGCGGGACATCGCTCAAGAACCTCGACGACATCCTCGAACTCTTCGGGCACTTCGTGATCAGCGGCCACAGTGCGCCGAGTGTTCACTATCTCCACGGAATTGACCATCCTCATTCGCACCGTATCGGCAGGCGCGGCGAGGCTCTATGGTTCACTGGCGTCGCCCGGCGGCGCGGGCGACGTCTCGACGGAAGGCATGAGAATGCACTCGGGGGTCTGGGCTGCGATCCGATGGCTGATCGCGGTGGCGGCGCTGGGCGCGGTGGCGCTCGTCGCTGCGCCAAGGGCACTCGAAGCGATGCGGAACAGCATCTCGTTCGCGCAGAGCGACCCTGAGCCGACGGACACTCCGGGAGCGGCCACCACCGCCGCTCCTGAGCCGGTGGCCCCGGTCTCAGACGGCCAGGCGCGGCCGTTCTTCGATTTCCACGCCAGCGGCGGGGCCGTCGCAGACCCCCTGGCCGAGCAGCTTGTGATCGGCGCCGACACCGGCGACGCCCTGTATCTGGCCTTCGACGCGATCGAGGGAGATGTGGGCTGCCTGCAGACGGCGCAGCTCCACGTGCCACTGCAGCAAGCGACGCCCGCCACCTTGGGGGCGCTGCCGGCTGAAGGCGTTGACCCCACCCAGATCAGCGAGGGCGACGCGCTGCCGGTGCCGCCCACGCTCGGCGACACGCCGGCAGCGCCCGCCATCACCGACGGCTCGCCGGGGATCCTGCTGTGGGACGTGACCCCCACATATCGGGCGTGGGTCGAGGGTCGGACCGAGGACGGGGCGGCCCCCTTCGTCATCGTCGTGCGCGCCACTGGCGAGGATCCGGATCGAGAGCTCACGTTCGCCTCGAGCGAAGCTGAGAGCCCTGACGGGCCGCTGCTGAGCTGGACAGGCGTGGCCGGCTGCGGGACAGAAGAGGGCGTCGATGACTCAGGCGACGACGACGGCGAGGGCGACGAGCCGGCCGACGACGCGACAGAGCCGGATTCCGAGGCGTGATCAGCGTTTCGGCAGGCTAACTGCGGCGGTCGCCGCGCCGTTTGCGCCCGCGACTGCCCGCTCCCGGCCGTCCGGAGGCGCCTTCCCGCTCCTCCCAGCGAGGACGCACCCGCACCCCGATGTGCAGCGGCGAGCCGATGAAGCCGAACGACTCGCGCAGCCGACGCTCGAGGTAGCGAAGGTAGCTAGGGCTGAGCCGCCCGGTGGAGAACACGCGGAACGTGGGGGGCTCGGCAGCTACTTGCGTGATGTAGCGAGGGCGCACCGGCCGGCCGGCGTGCATCGGCGGCGAGTGCGCCGCGACCGCGTCGGCGAGCCATTGATTGAGCTCAGCAGTGGGGATCCGCCGCCGCCACTGCGCGAGCACCTCGTCGACCGCGGGAAGCAGCTTGTCGAGACCTCTGCCGGTCGTCGCCGATGTCCTGACCAGCGGAGCGAAGCTGATGAAGCCCAGCAGGCGATCCCGCTCGCGCTCCAGCGCTTCTCGGCGGTCTTCGTCCGTCAGATCCCACTTGTTCAGCACGACGACCAGCGCCCGGCCGGCATCCATGATCAGACGCGCCAGCCGCTGCTCCTGCTCCCCGATCGGCTCGGCTGCGTCAATGACGAGCAGCGCCGCCGCAGCGCGGTCGAGCGCCTGCACCGTGCGCAGCGTGCTGTGATACTCCGTCGCCTCCAGCCTCCGGCTCTTGCGGCGCAGCCCTGCGGTGTCGATGAAGCGATAGCGGCGGTGATCGGGCGTCTCGATGACGGTGTCGACCGCGTCGCGCGTGGTTCCCGGTCGCTCATCCACGATCACGCGCCGCTCGCCGAGCAGCCGGTTGAACAGCGACGACTTGCCGACGTTGGGGCGGCCAAGCAGCGCCACGCCCGGCGCGTCGTCCTCAACCGGCACGCGGCCCTCGAACGCCGACGCGGCTCGGAGACGATCCCACACCACGTCGAGCAGGTCCCCCGAGCCCTTGCCGTGCAGCGCGCTGACGGGAACCGGATCGCCCAGACCGAGGGCGTACAGCTCGGCGAGCTGCGCCGCGACCGCCTGCGGGGCGCCTAGCTCGTCAACTTTGTTGGCGACCAGGACGACGTCGGCGCCCTCGGCGCGCAGCCAGCTCGCGACCGCCGCGTCCTCCTCGGCGATCCCGACTGTGGCGTCGACGACGAGCAGCACAAGGTCGGCGGTCAGCACCGCCGCCTCGGCCTGCCCGGTGATCGCCGCGTCGAGGCCCTCGGGCGAGCGAGCCCAGCCGGGCGTCCAGCCCCCGGTGTCGATCATGGTGACGGTTTGGCCGCGCCACGCCACGTCATGGGCGGTTCGGTCGCGCGTGACCCCGGGCTTGTGCCCCACGATGGCCTCGCGGCCTCCCGCGAGCCGATTGACAAGAGTCGACTTGCCGACATTGGGACGGCCGACCACCGCGACGGTGGCGCCGCCTGCAGGCTGCACCTGTCCGACGCCGGCCATCAAGGCCGCCCGCGTGCGTCATCTGCCCGAGGCCGCGTGGCTGCCAGGCCCGTGATCTCATCGACCACCTCATCCACGCCTCGGTCGCTGGTATCCACCTCGACAACGTCGTGCGCCTTCGCCATGTTGGCGGCGTCGATGGCATCCCGGCGCGCGAGCCACTGCGCATGATCGGCCGCGCCGCTCCCGGAATCGCCCCATTGGGCCGCCCGTCGAGCCGCTCTGACGTCGGGGCGCGCGGTCAGCCACACCTTCAGGTCGGCCTGCGGCGCCACAACGGTCCCAGCGTCGCGGCCCTCGACGACCGCGCCGGAGACGCCGATCTGACCCTGCTGCAATGAAAGCAGCGCCGCTCGGACCTGGGGATGGCGGGCCACTTCCGGCACGACGGCGGTCACGGCCGGGCCGCGGATCTCCTCCTCCACGTCGACCCCGTCCAGGAACGTCCGCCCGCTGACACGGGTGATCTCGGCGTCCGCGATGACCTGGGCGCACACTTGGGCGTCGCGGGGGTCCCCCTGGGCGCGAAGCACGGCAAGCGCTGCGGCTCGGTAGAAGGCCCCGGTGTCGACATGCGGCAGCCCCAGGCGCCTGGCGAGGGTCGCGGCGATCGTCGATTTCCCTGAGCCGGCCGGCCCGTCGATCGCGATCACGGTCACGACTGCAGCTCACCAACCTCGTAGCCGAGCGCCTCGAGGGCCACGCGGGCCTTCGCCGCCTGGTCCGCGCCGATGACGGCCAGATGCAGCGTGCCCCGCCCCCCCTCAGGCGCATGCTCGATTCGGAAATCCTCGATGTTGACGCCGGCGCCGCCCACGGTGGTCGTGACCTCCGCGAGCACGCCAGGGCGGTCGGGGATCGGCAGCGTCAGCTCGACCAGCTCACCGGTGATCGACTCCTTGCCGGGCAGCCCCCGGCGGGCGAGCCTCGCGTCGGCAAGCGCCGCGGCTAGGCTCTCGTCGTCGCCGTCGGCGAGGATCGTCCGCAACCGCCCGATGCGATCGGCGTAGTCGTCGAGGACCGCGACGATTGCGTCCCTGTTCTCCGCGCAGATATCGAGCCACAGCTCCGGATTGCTGGCCGCCACCCGGGTGGCGTCTCGGAAACCCCCCGCGGCCAGCAGCAGCAGCCCTGCGTGCTCGTCGCGCGCGCGCTCCGCGGCGAGGTTCATCAGTGTCGTAGCCGCGAGCTGCGGAAGATGGCTGACCACGGCGACCAGCAGATCGTGGCGACGAGGGCTCACCGCGATGACGCGCGCGCCCATGCGCGCGATCAGGCCGTGCAGCAGCCGGTAGGCGCCGGGGTCGGTGTGCGACGTCGGCGTCAGCAGGTAGGTGGCGCCGACGAACAGATCGGCGCTTGCATGGGCAGCGCCGACCTCGTGCGAGCCGGCCATGGGATGCCCGCCGATCACGTGAACGCCGTCGGGCGCGGCCGCCTGCAGCGCCTCCACCACTCGGTCCTTCACACTGGCGACGTCGGTGAGGATGGCGCCCGCGCGTAGCGAGCGGCCGATCTGCGCCGCGACTGCCGGCACCGCGGACGCCGGGACGGCCAGGATCGCCAGATCCACGTCTTCCACGGCCTCCACCGCCGACGCGCAGGCGCGCGTGATCGCGCCTCGCTCCAGCGCCAGTGCCAGCTGCTCGGCGTCGCGGTCGTAGCCGGCAACGTCGCCGACCTCCTCGAGCCTGCGCAGCGCGAGACCGAGGGACGCGCCGACAAGGCCCGTTCCCACGATGGCCACGCGCAAGCCGCGGCCGCCTGCACTCGGCGCCATCGTCTACTCCGGAAGGTCGCTGCGAAGCTGCCGGGCCCCGCGCAGGTAGGCGTGGCGCAGGTCGGCGCGCGGGCGATCGGTGTAGATGTGGGCCAGGACGCGGATGCACAGGGGAATCGCGCTGCCGCCGTCGATGGCGAGCTCGCGCGCGCACAGCATCGGCACGTCGGCGATTCCGGCCGCGCGCACCGCCGCGGCGGGAAACTCGCTGCGCACGTCATCGGTCGCGGTCAGCAGCAGGCTGATCATGTCCGCCGACTGCAGCCCGTTGCGGCTCATGAGCTCCGCGAGCATCTCGGCGGTGCGCTCCATCACCTGCTCGCGGGTATCGCGATCCAGCGTCGTGGCTGCCCGCAGCGCCTCTACTCGCGAGGTCACGCCCCCCGCACCCCCTGCGCGGCTGGCTCCGGAGCGCCGAGGCCGACCGCTTTGTACAGCTGCCGAACCTCCGCGCCGGACAGGGGACGGCACTTCCCCGGTGCGATGTCACCCAGCGGCAGAGGCCCGACCTTCACTCTGGCAAGCCGCTCCAGGCGGATGCCCGCCGCGCCGAGCAGCCTGCGGACCTCTCGCTTGCGGCCCTCTGCGAGCACGATCTCGACCAGCGAGCGGTCGCCGGACGAGCCGAGCTGGCGGACCGAGCGGGCCCGCGCGTGACCGTCATCCAGCTCCACGCCGACCGTCAGCATCCGCAGCGCCTTGGAGTTGGGCACGCCGCGCACCTGCGCGACGTACGTCTTCTCGACCTCGTACTTCGGATGGGTGAGGCGGTTGGCCAGCTCACCGTCGTTGGTGAGCAGCAGCAGGCCTTCGGTGTCCTGGTCGAGGCGGCCGACGGGGTACACGCGAGGCGAGGATGGGACCAGATCCATGACCGTGGGCCGGCCGTGGGGATCGGTGACCGTGGTCACCACGCCCAGCGGCTTGTTGAGCAGCAGGTACACCAGCGACGGATTGCTGTGCACGCGCTCGCCGTCCACCGTGATGACCTGAACGGAGGGATCCGCCTTGGCGCCGAGGGAGACCACCTCGCCGTCCACCGCCACCCGGCCCGCTGCGATCAGCTCCTCGCAGGCCCGACGGCTGCCGATCCCTGCTGCTGCGAGGACCTTCTGCACGCGCTCGGCCTTGGGATGCTCTCCAGCAGTCACGGCCCTTCCTCGAACTCGGCGTCGACCTCAGCCTCGCCCGCCGGATCACCGCCCAACACGTCCAGCTCTCGGCGCGCCGCCTTGTAGCCGCCCGGGGACGGCTCGGGCGGCGGCGGCCCCGCAGGCGAGATATCGGGCAGCGGCGGGAGCTCGCCGAGCTCGCGCAAGCCGAGCCGCTCGAGAAAGGTGGCGGTGGTGCCATACAGCAGCGGCTGGCCGGGGGTCGCGTCGCGCCCGACCTCGTGAATGAGCCCGCGGCTGACGAGGGAGCGAACGGCGCCGTCGGCGTCGACGCCGCGGATCTGCGAGATCTGCGATCGCGTGACCGGCTGCTTGTACGCCACGATCGCCAGCGTCTCCAACGCGGCCTGCGACAGCCGACCGCTGCGGCCGTGGAGGATGAAGCGATCGACGTACGGCGCGGCGCTCGGGTCGGTGTACAGCCGCCAGCCTCCGCCCACCTCTCGCAGCACGAATCCGCGCCCGGAGTCGACGTACTCCGCCCGCAGCGCCCGCAGCGTCGCGATGACGTCGTCGGTCGGGGCTTCCAGCACCTGCGCGAGCGTCACAGGATCGACCGGCTCCTCCACGACGAGGAGAATCGCCTCCAGCGCTCGGCGCGCCTGTGGCTCGAGGCCCGCCGCATCCTGCGCTGTATCGCCCGTTACCTCAGCCATCGGCACTTCTCACTGGGTCCCGCGCGAACTCCGCATGCTCCAGCGCCGCCAGCGCGGCGTCGGACCACTGCGCGGATTCCTCCGCGACCACGATCAGCTCACCGAGCCCTTCGGGCTGCTTCAGATCAACCATCTCGAGCTTGTACAGCTCCAGCACCGCCAGGAAGCAGATGACCACCTCGACCCTGTGCCTGCAGCCGGCGGTGAGCTCGCGGAACGACGCCGCGCCGCCAGCCCGCGCGAGCTCGTCAGTGACCAGCGTCGCCGCCTCGCGCACCGACATCCGGACCGGCTGGAGATGAGCGATGTCGACGACAGACGGCGGACGCTCACTCAGCACCCTCGTCGCCAAGGCGGCCAGATCCGCGGCGACCATGTCGAGTTTCGCCTCGGGCATCAGGGCGGCGTAGCGCTCCTCGAGCACGACTTCGCGCGGTACGAATCCCGAGTGCGCCGACAGCCGCGCCGCGAGGAAGGACGCCGCCTCCTTGAAGCTGCGGTAGTCGAGCAGCCGCGCGTACAGCAGGTCGCGGGCCTCCAGGGCGAGGTCCTCGAGCTCAGGATCGTCCTCGCCGGGCAGCAGGCGGGCCGCCTTGAGCTCGATCAGCGTCGCTGCGACAACGAGGAAGTCCGTTGCCACCTCAAGATCGATCTGCTCCATCTCGCGCAGGACCGCCAGGTAGTCATCGGTGATCTGCGACAGCGGCACATCGTAGATGTCCATTTTGTGGCGGGCGATGAGATGCAGCAGCAGATCGAAGGGGCCTTCGAAGGCATCGATGGAGACGGTGTAGGACGTGCTCATAGGTTCCAGGAGTCTAACGGCCGTTTCAGCTGATCCGGCGCAGGATGGGTTCCTCAGCGCCCGACGCGCCATCGGGGTCGACAGCGATCAGCTCGCCCAGGCGCACGGCGGCGCGCTCGGCTTCCTCCTGCGATCGCGCATGGACGACCGCCATCTCATCGCCGGCCTCGAGCTGATCTCCGATCTCGGCGCGCAGCTCGACCCCGACCGCCGGATCGACCGCATCCTCCTTGCGGGCGCGCCCCGCGCCCAGACCCGCGGCGAGCTCCCCCACCGCACGCGCCGGCACTGCGACGACTCTGCCGGCCTCCTGCGCGACGACGCGGCGCGTCACCGCCGCGGCGGGCAGCACCTCGCGCGGGCGCTCGCACACGGAAGGGTCGCCACCCTGCGCTTCGACCATCCGAGCCAGCGTGGCCAGGGCGCTGCCCGACTCCCAGGCTTTGATCAGCCCGCTGCGGGCAGTCGCGATCGCCTCGTCGCCCTGCTCGCCCCGGCTCTGGGCCAGCCCGGTGACGGCCAGCTCCAAAGCGACCTGGGCCAAGCGTCCCGCCGGCGGCCGGCCCAGCAGCTCGACCGCCTCGGCGACTTCGATGGCGTTGCCCACGGCCCGCCCCAAGGGCTGATCCATCGCCGTGACCAGCGCTGCGCAGCGCCGGCCGGCGCCGACGCCGATCGAGACGCACAGACGAGCAAGCTGCTCCGCCGCGGCGGTGTCGGGCATGAACGCGCCGTCACCGGCCTTCACGTCGAGCACGATCGTGTCCGCGCCTGACGCCAGCTTCTTCGACATGACGCTGGACGCGATCAGCGCCGGCGAGCTGACCGTCGCGGTCACGTCGCGCAGCGCATACAGGGCTTTGTCAGCAGGGACCAGCTTCTGGGTCTGCGCGGCCACGACGCAGCCGATCTCCTCGGCGATCCGCAGCACTTCCTGCGGCTCCAGCGCGGTGCGGAACCCAGGGATCGACTCAAGCTTGTCGAGGGTCCCCCCGGTGTGGCCGAGGCCCCGTCCCGACAGCTTCACCACCACAGCCCCCGCTGCGGCCAGCAGGGGCGCGACCAGCAGCGTCGTGCCGTCGGATACCCCGCCCGTCGAGTGCTTGTCAATGGTCGGCCCGCGCAGCCCGGAGAGGTCGAGCGTCTCCCCGCTGTCGAGCAGCACCTGCGTGAGCGCTCGCGCCTCGGCTTCTGAGAAGCCCTGGAGAACCCCGGCCATGAGCAGCGCGGCCATCTGTGCCTCGGCCACCTCGCCGGTCAGAAAGCCACCGACCATCCACGACAGCTCATCGGCGGACAGCTGCCCGCCGTCCCGCTTGCGACCGATGAGGTCGACCGCCCGCATGCCTTAGCTGCGCTTGGATGCACAGTCGACGCAGCGCACCGACAGCGGCCGGGCCTCCAGACGTGCCTCGGGGATCTCGGCGCCGCAGTCCACGCAGCGCCCGTACTCGCCGGAGTCCATGAGAGCCAGCGCCTCATCGACCTCTGCCAGGCGGTCCCGGGCCTTGTCGATGAAGGCCAGGATCTCGCTGCGCTCAGCGGTCGCGGCCGCAGAGTCAGCGAAGTTGTCGTCGATGCCGGCGATCCGCTCGACCCGCTCGCTGTAGGGATCGGCGCCGTAGGAGCGAAGCTCCTCGATCGCGTCGGCACGCTCGTCCTCGAGCTCTTTGCGAAGCCGGGTTAGCAGTTCAGGCGTCATGGCGGGCGTGCTCCTTCGTCACAAGCCGTTCGCGGTCTCGCCGCGGGCCGGCGCCGCAGGCTCCGACGCGATCAGCCCAGCCGCCCGCGGATGCGCGTGGTCATAGACCGCGCGCAGCCGTGTCCGACTGACCATCGTGTAGATCTGCGTGGTGTTGACACTTGCGTGCCCCAAAAGCTCCTGCACGACACGCACATCAGCGCCGTTGTCGAGAAGATGCGTGGCGAACGAGTGACGCAGCGTGTGGGGAGAGACCTGACGCGACAACCCGACCGCATCCGCGTGGCGCTTGACGATCTTCCACCCGCCCTGGCGGGTCAGCCGGCCGCCGCGCTGATTGCAGAACAGCGCCGGGCTCTTCGGGCCCAGACTGGCCCGACCTCGCACGACCCATGCCTCAATGGCGGCTCGCGCAGCGCCGCCGAGCGGCACCATGCGCTCTTTGTCTCCCTTGCCGACGCAGCGCACGGTGCGCGACTCGACATCGACGTCGTCGACGTCCAGATCGACCAGCTCGGACACGCGCAGGCCCGCGCCATACAGCAGCTCGAGCATCCCGCGATCGCGCAGCGCCGCCGGATCCTCGCCCACGGGCGCGGCGAGCAGGCGCTCGACCTGCTCGACTGACAGCGCCTTCGGCAGCGCGCGGCGCGGTCGGGGGCCCG
The DNA here is from genome assembly GCA_035513815.1 of Egibacteraceae bacterium. Lineage (GTDB taxonomy): Bacteria > Actinomycetota > Nitriliruptoria > Euzebyales > Egibacteraceae > DATKBU01. The sequence goes on along the minus strand of DATKBU010000303.1, from coordinate 1,271 downwards.
TCATCTCCGTCGATGGGTCGACCTCCGCGAGCCCTTCGGCCACCAGGAAGCGGTGCAGGCCGCGAACGGCCACCAGGGTGCGCATGATCGTCGACGTCGCGTACGGCTGCCCCCTCGACGTGCGCGCGTCGCGGATCCATTCGACGAAGGCCGCGAGATCCTCCCGCGCGGCGTGAATCGGATCGACTATCCCGACGCCGTCGAGATAGTGGGCGTACAGGGACAGATCGCGACGGTAGGCGGCCAGCGTGTGGGCCGACGCGCCGCGCTCGGCGCTCAGGAAGTCCAGGAACCGCTCGCCGTGTCGAGGGAGCGCCACCGTCACCTCCGTCCCGCCGCGCTGATCGGCGCTCGCTGGGCGAGCGTAGCACCCGCCAGGTGACATAACTCGACATCGCGGCGCGCCTACAGCGTGAGTCCGTCCCGGCGCAGTCGCTCGCGGGCGATGAGCAGCCCGGCGACGGTCTTCGCGTCGCAGATGACCCCGTCGACGGCCATGTCCGCGGCCTCACCCAGAGGCAGCCGGACGATCTCCATGTCGGCCTCCTCATGCTCGGCGACGTAGCCGTCCGGCGCCGCTGCCGGGGTCAGCCCTCGTGCCAGGTACAGGCGGGTCGACTCATCCGTCCAGCCGGCGGAGTTGTAGATCATCCCGATCTCGTCGAGCTGCCCGGCCTCCAGCCCTGTCTCCTCGGCCAGCTCCCTGCGGGCGGCCGCCTCAAAGCCCTCGCCGTCGACGTCGAGCAGCCCAGCCGGGATCTCCAGCAGATAGGCGCCCACCGGGTGGCGGTACTGGCGCACGAGGACCACATGGGCCTCGTCGTCGACCGGCACGATGGCCACCGCGCTGGCGTGCTCCGCCACCTCGCGGTCTGCCACGCCGCCTTCCGGCATCTGCACCCTGTCGATTCGGATCCTCGACAGGACGCCGTCGTAGCGGACGTCGCTCGACTCGACCTCGTACCAGCCCATGGCCGCCAAAGCTACCGGGCGGCGAGATCTCCGGCGGCGTCGGCCCGGCGCAGCTCCGCGTCGGGGTCGTCGGCCAGGATCTCCTCCGGCAGCCGGCCCGACTGGGCGAGCATGCGCTCCCTGGCGGCGCCCACGAACTCGCGAAACAGCGGCTGGGGGCGATTGGGCCGGGAGCGGAACTCGGGGTGGAATTGCGATGCGACGAACCAGGGATGATCGGCCAGCTCGACCATCTCGACCAGCCGATCGTCCGGTGACAGTCCGCTGAAGACCATCCCCGACTCCGCCAGGCGCGCGCG
>DATKBU010000302.1:0-3314 GCA_035513815.1 Egibacteraceae bacterium | reverse complement strand
TGACCAACGCGGCCCCATCGGGCAGGAACGCGATGTCCCAGGGAACCTCCAGCCCTGAGGCGATCACTGCGGCCGCGACCTCGACGGGTTCGTCCGGCGCCGTCGAGATCGTGCCGGGGGAAGGCTCCGAAGGCTCGGCTGGCGCCGCGGTGGTTGCGGTTGCCGTGCCGGCTGGGCCCTCTTGGGTCGTTCCCGGCCCCGGATCGGCCGGCGAAGTCGGGCCGGCGTCCTCCGTTTCGCAGGCGGCAAGGACCAGCGCGCAGGCTGCGGCGGCTGCCATGAAGCGTCGCCATCTGGAGGTGAACGTGCGAGGCGGCGACACCGAGGGCTCACCCGACACGGCTTCCCTCCAAGCTGGCGTGGCTCGCCACCCTGCCGGGTCCCTGCGGGCGGCTCGCCACCGTCGTCCGACGCCGGTCAGCGGAAGGAGCCGAGCAGCACGGCGGTGATGGCGAGCGCGCCCGTGACGCCGACGGTTAGCGCCAGGACGAGCGCCGCCCGAGGGCGCGGCAGCGGCTGACTGGTTCGCAGCGCCCGCTCGTTGCGCTGCCACATCCGATAGCTCATGGCGCTGAGAACCGTTCCCACCAGCACGAGGAGCACGGACGCAGCTTCACGAACGCCGGCCACGGCAAACGGGGGGAGCAGCGCGGCGATGCCGATTCCGGCGGCGACAAGCGCGAGCGATGTGCGCATCCACGCCAGGTAGGTGCGCTGGTTCGCCAGTGAGAACCGCGCGTCGGGGTCGTCGCCGACGTCGCTCAGGCTCGAACGTCGTCGCGATGACACGGCTGTGATGCTACAGGCGCTGGCCGCCAGGCGAGTTGCGACGTCGAAGCAGCCAGCTCACGACCCTCTTCGCGATCGCGAGCCTGATCAGTCCGCGGATGAAGCCCATAGACGTCTCCTTTCGGTGGCGTGGACGTGCCCTCGGGAGCGACGCCGCAACCCTCCCATCCAAGCGTCATCGAGCACGCCTCGATCAGGCGCTGGGCCGGCGATATCGTCGTACTGCGAGCTGGCGACGGGGCGCGCGAGTTTGATTGGCGCCGAGTGCGCGGCCATGACGGCAACGGCGGAAGGAGGAGCGCATGCAGAAGCGACCGCTAGGCGCTACGGGAATCGATGTCAGCGAAGTTGGGCTCGGAGCCTGGCAGCTGGGAAACACCACGGACTGGCACGGCCCTGACGAGGCCGAGTCCCACCAGATCGTCAAAGAGGCCCTGAGCCTCGGCATCAACTTCTTCGACACGGCGCCCAACTACGCGGGCGGTCGCAGCGAGCAGCTGCTGGGCCGGGCGCTGGTCGGCGCGCCCCGCGATCAGATCGTGCTGTGCACCAAGTACGGGCACCGGCCCGGCGGACGCACCGACTTCTCGGCGTCCGAGATCGAGGACTCGGTGGACCACAGCCTGCGGACGCTGGGCGTCGACTACCTCGACGTGCTGCTGCTGCACAACCCGCCGGCTGAGCTCCATGACGGCAGCGCGCCCCACTACGCGGAGCTGGACCGTCTTGTCGAGGCGGGAAAGCTTCGCGCATACGGTGTCTCGCTCGACTGGGCGGCCGACCTCGACCGCGTGATCGACACCACCGCCAGCAAGGCCTGCGAGGTCTTCTTCAACGCCTTCCACCAGGAGCCGCTGCCGGCCATGGAGCGCGCCCGCGACCGCGGCGTCGGACTGATCATCAAGGTCCCGCTGGACTCGGGCTGGCTGTCGGGGCGCTACCGCCGCGGCGCGACGTTCGACGACATCCGCAGCCGCTGGACGCCTGAGCAGCTGGAGCGGCGATACACCCTGCTGGAACGGTTCGAGGCTGCGCTGCCCGATGGGGTGAGCACCTCGCACGGGGCGATGCGCTTCGTCCTGGCGCAGCCGTCGGTGTCCACGGTCATCCCCGGCAGCCGCACGGTGGAGCAGCTGCGCGACAGCGTCGCCTCCGCCGACCAGCCGCTGCCGGCGGAGACGGTGGCGGCGATCCGGGCGCTGTGGGAGGAGGAGCTTGCCGCGGCGCCGCTGGGCTGGTGAGCGATTCGTCAGACGTCCAGCCGAGTCCTATCCGGCAGGCTTGACCGCCTTGACGATGGCGCCATGGAGGCCGTCGGCGACCTCGTGCGTGAACGCGATGTCGATGTCGGTGAAGCCGGCCGCGTTCAGCTCGCGGCGGTACTCGGACTGCGACAGCGCACCGGCGATGCAGCCGACGTAGTCACCGCGCTGGGCGCGCTCGGCTGGGGTCAGGCGGTCCTCCGCGACCACGTCGCTGATCCCGATGCGGCCGCCTGGTACGAGGACGCGGTGCATCTGCGCCATGACGGCCGGCTTGTCGATCGACAGGTTGATCACGCAGTTCGAGATGATGACGTCGACGGAGGCGTTCGGTAGCGGGATGTGCTCGATCTGGCCTTTGAGGAACACAACGTTGGTGGCGCCGGCCTCGGCGAGGTTGCGCCGCGCCAAGTCGAGCATCTCGTCGGTCATGTCCAACCCGTAGACCTTGCCGGTCGGCCCGACGCGACGCGCCGACAGCAGCACGTCGATGCCGCCGCCCGAGCCGAGGTCGAGCACGGTCTCGCCCTCTCGCAGCTCCGCCACCGCGGTCGGGTTGCCGCAGCCGAGGCTGGCGAGGCGGGCCGAGTCGGGCAAGCCGGCGCGCTCGTCCTCGTCGTACAGCTCCGCGCCGAAACCGTCCGATCCGCACGACGCATCCGCGCCGCAGCATCCTGTCCCGCCCGTCGCCGCAGCGGCGTAGCGGCTGCGCACCTGTTCGAGCAGGCGCTGCGGGTCGGTTGGAATCGTCGTCATCGTGGAGCCCTTCTTGCGTCTGCGGTCGACATCGATCGATATCGATGCAGCGAAGAATAGCGATCGTATCGATGAGCGTCAATTTTGCTACTGTTCCGGGAGCCGCTCACACCCTCGGGAGCTTTGATGGACGTCGTGATCGCAGGAGCCCATGGCAAGGTCGCCCGGCATCTCAGCCGGCTGGTCACCACCCGCGGCGATCGCGTTCGCGGGATCATCCGGGACGCCTCGCAGGCTGGCGATGTCCGAGGCGACGGCGCGACGCCCGTCCTGCTGGATCTGGAGGCCGCGACCGTCGAGCAGCTCGCGGCCGCGATCGACGGGGCGGACGCGGTGGTGTTCGCCGCAGGAGCGGGCCCAGGCAGCGGGGCCGCGCGCAAGGAGACGGTCGACTACGGGGCGGCCAGCAAGCTCATCGCGGCCGCCCAGTCCGCGGGCGTTCGCCGCTACGTGATGGTGAGCTCGATCGGCGCGGGTCACCCCCCGGAGGGCGACGACGTCTTCAGC
>DATKBU010000301.1:0-3377 GCA_035513815.1 Egibacteraceae bacterium | reverse complement strand
GCCGTCGACGCTGCAGGCCCGCTGGGACCATCGCGCGGACTCGCAGCTGTCGATCGTGCTCGCGGGCAGCCACGTCGGCCTGATGGAACAGCTCGTCGCGGCGGACGCGCCCCTGTTCGGCAGGGCCGATGCGCATCTGCGACTGGCGCCGTTCTCGTGGCGCGAAGCCGGGATGCTGGTCGGCGGGAGCGGCCCGGAAGCCTGGCTCGAGGCCTACGTGACGGTCGGTGGGATGCCCCGCTACCTGTCGCTGTGGGATCCTCGCCACGACGCGCTCACCAATCTGGCGGATCTACTCGACGGGCCCGGCGCCCCCCTGGGCGACGAGGGCACCGTCGTCCTGCAGGAGCTGCCGCCGGGCTCCGCCGCCGCTCGGGTGCTCGAGCTCGTCGCGCTGGGCGCCCACGGCTTCACTGCGATCCGCGAGCGAGCCCGGCTCGCGCCTGCAACCACCAGCGAGGCCCTGGCGCTGTTGGAGTCCCTGGGCCTGCTCGATCGCCTCACCCCCGTCGGGGAGGATGCTCGTCGCACGCGGCGCGTGCGCTACCAGGTTCGCGACCCCCTGCTCCGCCTCTGGCTCGCGGTGGTGCAGCCGCACCGGGAGGCGTTCGAGCTCGGCCGCGGGGCGGGCGTCCTCGCGGCCGCGCGCGATCGGGTCGCCGCCAGCCAGGCCCAAGCCCTCGCGACAGTCGCGCGCGACTGGCTGGGGACGCGAGAGGCGGCCGAATGCGGCCCGTGGTGGCCCACCGGAGCCGACAGCGAGCGCGTCGACGCCCTGGCGCTGCGCGGCGCCACCGCCGCCGCCGCCGTGGCCGCGCACTGGGCGGTCGGCGTCGACGCGGACGCCGAGCGCTCCCGGCTCGCCGCGGCGCTGGCCGCATCGCCCTACGCGGGCGCCGACCGCCTCGACGTCATCGCCCGCTCTGGCGCCGGCGTCGTCACGCCTGACGACCTCTACTCCTGACCGACGTCACAGTTGGCGGATCACGTCACTATCGTCGCGAATCCATCAGGATCCATCACAGGAGTCATTTGCGGTGCGGGCTGCGAGGGCCAGCCCCGGGTAGCGCCCTGCGCTACCGTTGACGGCGGAACGGATGGGAGCAGACGTCAGCTCGAGTTCCGACCGGGACCGTCATCTGCGTGTTCATCGACATCGAAGGGGCGCCGCGCCTGCTCCAGCGACACGGGGGGGCGCGCGGCTCCGCAGTCGCCTCGTGCGCAGCGGGCGACGAGCGTGCGGCGCCCGAGGCCCCCGCGGGCCCCCGCGGGCGACCGCTCCGCCGATGAGCCGCCTCAGCGCCGCCCTGCGCCTGCGCCCCGGCGAGCAGCGCCTGGCGGGCTGGCTGATCGCGCTGTTCGCAGTGACCCAGTCCGGCCACGGGCTGGGATCCAACACCGGCGACGCGCTGCTGTTCGTGCGCTATGGCGTCGAGCGCCTGCCGGCGATGATCGCGCTGTCCGGCGCGGTCGCGATGCTCGCGACGCTCGCGTACGGAGTCGGGCTGGCCCGCATGGGGCTTGGGCGCCTGCTTCCCGCCACCGCGCTGGGGCTCGCGACCGCCCTGGTTGTCGAGCGCGCCGCGATCACGACCGGCGCCGCCGTGGTGTACCCGACGATCTGGCTCACCGAGCAGGCCGTGATCCTGGTGACGCTGACCATGATGTGGAATGCCGCGGCCGAAGCCTGCGACGCTCGCCAGGCCAAGCGGCTGTTCCCGGTGCTCGCCAGCGCCGGGATCGCCGGCGGCGTGGCCGGCAACTTCGCCACCGGGCCGGCCGCCTACCTGCTGGGCACCGAGAACCTGCTGTTGGTCCATGCCGCGCTGCTGGTCGCCGCAGCCGCCCTCAGCGCGGGCGTGGCCACCCGGTTCCTGCCAGCGATCCGGCGGCCTTCAGGCTCGGTGCGCGCGGATCTGCGCGCGGGATGGACCATGACGGCGCGCTCGCGCTTCCTGCGGCTCGCCGCCCTCGCGGCTGCCGGGTTCTCCGCGCTGTTCTTCCTCGTGGTGTTTCCGTTCGCCGAGCAGGTAACGGCCTCGTTCAGCTCGGACGCGGACGTCGCGGCCTTCCTCGGATTCTTCTCCGGCGCGGCGACCGTGGCGGCGTTCCTCGTGTCGCTGCTGCTCGCCAACCGCGTCTTCGCGATGGTCGGCGTGGTGGGCGCGGTGCTCATCGCGACCATGGTGTACGCGGCCGGCTTCGCGTTGTGGATCGCGTCGTTCACGCTCGCCACCGCCGCCGCCTTCCGCGCCGCCCAGTGGGTCGCGGTCAACGCGATCGGGCTGACCGCATGGAACTCGCTGTTCAACGTCGCCGACGCCGGCCGGCGCGGCGCCGTCATGGCATTCCACACCGCCGTCCCGATGCAGATCGGAGTCATCGCATCAGGAGCGCTCCTGCTCGCCTGGCCGGGCGACACTCGGGAGCTGGCGCTGCTCGGCGCAGGGCTGGCCGCCGGAGTCGCGGCGGTGGTGTGGCGGATGCGCTCGGAGTACCCGACCGCACTGGTTGATGCCGTCCGCCGGGGCCTGGACGTCTTCGCCGCCGCCCCGGGACTGGGGCGCTGGGCTGCCGACGCAGACACAGTACGAGCGCTGGCCGCGGCGCTGGACGACCCGCGCCCAGGGATCCGGCGGATCGCGGTCAGCGTGCTCGGCCGCCTGCGGGCCGGCAGCGAGCGCGCTCGCCTGGTCAGCGCGCTGCGCGATCCCGAGCCCAGCGTGCGCTGCGCCGCAGTGGACGCGCTCGGGAGGATCGGCGCTGGCGCCGTGCCGCAGATGGCGCCGCTGCTGGACGATCCCGACCCGCAGGTGCGCGCGGCCGCGGCCGGCCAGCTGCGGGACGACGACGCCCGGATGACGCTTGCGGACATGGCGACCGCCGAGGACCCGGACACCGTCTCCTCGGCGCTGGGCGCGCTGGCGGCCTGGCCCGATGCGGCGGCGGGCCTGGATCTGGCGCCCCTGCTGTCCAGCCCACGCCCGGCGATCCGGCTGCGCGCCGGCGAGGTGATGCTGCGCATCGGCCACCCGACGGGCACGGCCGCGGCGCTGGAGTTGCTCGATGACTCCGATGAATCAGTGCGCGCCGGAGCGGCGAGCCTGCTCGCCGCTCGCCACGACACCGAGGCGGCGCTGCTGGAGACGCTGCGATCCGGCTCGCTGGACGGCCAGGAAGCGGCAGCGCGCGCACTCGCGGGGCGGGCCGCCGCGGCGGCGCCGCTCGCCGCCTGGGCGGCGAGGGAAACCGAGCGGGCCCTGCGCCTTCGCCGGCACCGCGCGGCGCTGCACGATCTAGACAGATCCGCCAGCGTGGCGTATCTGCACCACGTTCTGGAGCAGCGGCGGCGAGTGTGCGAGCGGCGGGCGCTGGTC
>DATKBU010000300.1:0-5720 GCA_035513815.1 Egibacteraceae bacterium | reverse complement strand
TTGGCGGCGTCCGTCATCTGGCCGCCGATCGGCAATGCGATCGATGCCGGCGGCAACTGGATCGTCGGCGCCGGCGCCATCGGCCTGCTGGTATATGGCATCGGCAACCGTGCGCTCATCCCGTTCGGGCTGCACCACATCCTCAACGCTCTTGTGTGGTTCCAGTTCGGGACGTTCGATGGCCCTGACGGAGTCGTCCGCGGAGACCTGCACCGCTACTTCGCCGGGGATCCCGAAGCAGGCGCGTTCATGGCCGGATGGTTCTTCATCATGATGTTCGGCCTTCCGGCTGCGGCCTGGGCGATGGCTCGCCAGGCGGATGCCGAGGAGCGCGAGGCCACGAAGGGCATCATGCACTCCGCTGGCTTCGCGTCGTTCCTGACCGGCGTGACCGAGCCGATCGAGTTCAGCTTCCTGTTCCTCGCGCCCCTGCTCTACGCAGCGCATGCCGTCCTTTCGGGCATCGCGCTGGTGGTGGCCGATCTGCTGAGCATCAGGATCGGATTCGGGTTCTCGGCCGGGTTGATCGACTACCTGGCTCTGAACGCAGGGCTGGGGAGCAACAGGCTGCTGGCGATACCCGTCGGCCTGGTGTTCGGCGTCGTGTACTTCTTCCTGTTCACGTGGGCGATCCGGCAGTTCGACCTGCCGACGCCCGGCCGCACGCCCCGGAGCGCAGCCGCGCCCGAGGCCGTCGCGGACGCCAACCCGTAAGCTCGAAGGAGGGCTGCGCCGCGCCGTGGAGACGGCGCGGCGCAGCCATCGAGAGAGGAGCACGGGTGCCGGATCTGCTGATCGTCCTGCTGCTCGCTGCCGTGTGGTGGGTTCCCGTGTTCAAAGCGCTGACCGACCTGCAGCGCTACCAGTTCAGCGTTCCCCGGATCGTGTTCTGGCGATGGGCGCTGATTCTGACTGTCCCGATCGTCGGCTCGTATCTGTACTTCCGTCGCGGTCGCGCCGAGGTCCAGGAGGCGGCCGCCGCGGTCGCGGCGGCCTCGAAGGGCAAGCGGCCTGTGAAGCGACCCGCCAAACGCTCGCAGCGCCGTCGTTGCTGACGCGAGGCCCGAGCCCTCGCGGAGCCCGGCACCGCTCACGTCGGCGCCAGCGGGGAGCAGCGGCGCATCTAGCTGATCTTGAAGATCTGCCGACATATGCGTCGCCGGATGTTCAAGATGCGATCAAGCGGTGCGGTCAGCGACGCCGTGAACCGCAGGCGTCCAGGGGAGACCGCCCTCGGTTGCGGGTATGAGCGCCCGAGCAGCCGACGTCTCGGCCTTCAGCGAGGAGCGGAACATGGCAGGCCTGCGCATCTGGAGTCCCGCGTTCGAGCACGCGGGCCCGATCGATACCCGACATGCACGCGACGGCGACGACATCTCGCCGCCGCTGGAGTGGAGCGGCGTCCCGGACGGGGCGCTGCAGCTCGCGCTGGTATGCCACGACCCGGACGCGCCCACGTCCGTGCACGGCTTCACGCATTGGGTCGTCTACGGCATCCCGCCCTCGGCGACCGGCATCCCGGAGGGCGGCGGCGGCCAGTTCGTCGAGGGCCGCAACGACTACGGCGAGATCGGCTGGGGAGGCCCGCAGCCGCCGGTCGGCCACGGCCATCACCACTACTACTTCTGGCTGTACGCCCTCGACACCGAGCTGGGCGACGGGCCCGGTCTGACCCGCGCGCAGCTGCTCGACCGCATCGAGAAGCACGCCATCGACTTGAACCGAGTGGTCGGCACCTACGAGCGCTGAGCGGGCGCGATCGCGACCGGACGGCCGCTGCGGGCTGACTCGCCCGCGGCCAGCGCTACTTGAGTCGCCCGCAGGCCGTCCTCGCCGGTCACACTCGGCTTGCGCGCTTCGCGCGCAGCCGCAATGAACTCGTCGATCATTGCCTGGTTCGGATCCGAACCCCAGGCCACCCAGCGGGTGGCCGGTTCCTCGGCGGCGTAGCCGGTCAGGTACTGGCGGAAAGGGTCCACGCTCGTCACGCCATCAGTGCCGAGCAGCTCCATGGTCAGCCCGCCCCATCGCGGATAGGTCGCCGGCCTGCTCCAGCTGGCGTCGATGGAGGCGAATGTGCCGCCGGTGAACGTCACCACCGCCACGCCCGCGGTCTCCACGCGCACGGCCTCGGACGCGATGATCCGGTTGGCCAGCGCAAAGACCTCGACGGGCTCCTCGCCGAGGAACCACCGCAGGGCATCGGCGATGTGCACGATGTGGTCCATCAGCGCCCCGCCGCCTGCCAGGTCGGGATCGGCGAACCAGGCGCGATGGCGGGTGGGGAGCTCGCTCTGATTCGCGCCCGTGCAGGCTCTGATGCGGCCCAGCCGGCCCGCCCGCACCATCTCCGCGACCGCCTGCATCGGCGGGCTGAAGCGCATTGGGAACGCCGTCATGAGCGGCACGCCGGCGGTGCGGCAGGCCGCGACAATGGTTTCGGCCTCCTCGACGCTGGTCGCCAGCGGCTTCTCGCACAGCACGGCGACCCCGGCGTCCGCGGCCAGCTCGACGAGCTCGCGGTGGCGCGCGGTCTCCGCGCAGATCACCGCCGCGTCGGCGCCGGCGAGCGCCTCGGCCGCCGTCGCGGCCACGGGCACATCATGCGCCGCGCCCCAGCGGCGGGCCGCCTCGGCGTCGTGATCGGCCACCGCGGTGACCTCAACGCCGGCAGCGGCTCGCAGGTTGACGATGTACGCGTCGGCGTGCACGTGCGCGATCCCCAGCAGCGCGACTCTCATGCGCCCACCTCCGCCGGCCGCGCCCCGGCCCCCGCCAGCTCGACCGGCGCGCCGGTGCGCAGCGACTCGGCGACCGCCTCGGCGACCTCGAGCGCCGCGAGCCCATCCGCGGCCGTGACGATCGGGGTTTCCCCGCCTTCCAGCACCCGCAGGAAGTGGCGCAGCTGGGTGGTGTAGGGCGACTCGCGCACCGGGCTCTCCGGGAGCAGCACCTCCCCCACCGCCGCGCCGTCGCCGGCCAGCGCCGTGCGCACAGGGGCGGTCTCGGTCGAGTCCCACGACAGCAGCCCGCTCGCGCCGGCGATCTCCCCTCGGGTGAGGAAGGTGGGCAGCGGGTAGGCCCAAGAGCCCTCGATGTGGGAGATCGCCCCGCTTGCGTGACGCAGCAGCGCGAGCACGTGCCGCGCCAGGCCTGCCTCGCCGGGCGCGGCGAAGCCCTTTGCGTACGCGCTGGCGACGTCCCCGGCGACCCAGCGGGCGTAGTCGAAATCGTGGACCATCAGGTCCAGCACCATCCCACCGGACTTCTCCTCCTCTACGAACCAGTTGTCCTGCGCCTTGCGGGGGCCGGACGTCAGCCGCGCGAGGCGCACGACCGCCGGCTCGCCGAGCTCCCCGGCCGCGACCGCCGCCCGCGCGGCGGCGTACTCGGGGAAGAAGCGCACCACATGGGCCACCAGCAGGTGGACGCCGGCGCGCTCGCAGGCGGCGATCATCTGCCGCGCCTGCTCGGGCGTGCGGGCCAGCGGCTTCTCGCAGATGACGTGGCGACCGGCTGCCGCCGCGGCGAGGACCAGATCGTGGTGCAGATGCGTCGGCGCGCAGACGTCCACCACGTCGACGTCCCCCACCAGCTCGTCGAAGCTGCCGTAGGCCCGCCCGCCGAAGCGGGCCGTCACATCATCGAGCACGTCCTCTGCTCGGGATGCGAAACCGGCCAGGCAGGCGTCCATGGCGACCAGGCTCTCGGCGTGCACCTGCGCCATGAAGCCGGCGCCGACGATCCCGACGCGCAAGCCCTCCGCGGCCATCTACTTCACCGCCCCGGCGGTGATCCCGCGGACGAACTGCTTGGAGAAGATCAGGTACAGGGCCATGACCGGGACCATCGCGATGGTCAGCGCGGCCAGGACCGCGTTCCAGTCGCTGACGAACTGCCCGAGGAACGCCTGCGCGCCGAGCGTGACGGTCTTGGTGCTCTCGCCCGGCGCGAGGATGAGCGGGAACCACAGGTCGTTCCACACGGGCAGCATCGTGAAGATGGCGACGGCCGCCAGGCCGGGACGGATCAGCGGGATGACCAGCCGGTACACCCAGAACTCGCTGGCGCCGTCGACGCGGCCCGCCTCCTTGAGCTCCCCTGGCACCTGGCGCATGAACTGGCTGAGGATGAACACCGCCAGCGGCAGCCCCATCGCGGTGTAGACCAGGATCAGCGACAGGCGGGTGTTGAGCAGCCCGAGGTCGCGCATCAGGCGCAGGATGCTCACCGTGCCCAGACGGATCGGGATCATGATGCCCAGCGACAGGTACAGGAACAGCAGGGTCGACCCGCGAAATCGATACTCGCTGAGGGCGAACGCCGCCATCGATCCGAGGACCAGCACCAGGGCAAGTGCGCTGACGGTCACGACCAGGCTGTTGACGTAGTAGCTGCCGAAGTTCGCTCGCTGGAACGCGGTGGAGTAGCCCACGAGGCTGAACGTGTCGGCGCTCGGCGGCGCGAATGGGGAGCCGAAGATCGCCGCGCGCGACTTCAGCGAGTTCATGATCACCAGCAGGATGGGTCCCAGGGCCACCATCGTGTAGGCCACGAGGAACAGGTGCGGCGCGGCGGTTCGCAGCCGCCGCCCCGCGGTCGGTCCGGCATGGGGCTCGGCGCGGCGCATCCTCGCAGCGGCGACGGTCGGGGCGGCGGCATTCATCCTCGGCTCCTACAGCTCGTACGTCGTGACGCGGCGACTCCACGCGAACAGATACACCAGCACGCCGGCGAGGATGATCAGGAACATCATCGTGGCCACAGCCGCGCCCATGGTCGGGTTGCCGAGCTGGAGCTGGAACCCGGCGAACGTCCGGAAGAACAGCGTGCCCATGATGTCGGTGCTGAACTCTGGCCCCGCCAGAGCGCCCTGCACCGTGTAGATCAGGTCGAACGCGTTCATGTTGGCCACGTAGGTGATGATCGTGACCATGCCGACCGTCGGCAGCAGCAGCGGCAGCTTGATGCGCCAGAAGATCGCCGACGGGCTGGCGCCGTCAATGCGGCCGGCCTCGAGCAGCTCCTCGGGAATGCTGATGAGCACCGCGTAGAACAGGATCATCGGGATCCCGACCCACTGCCACACAGACATCAGCGAGATGGTGATCAGCGCTGTGCGGGGCAATCCCAGGAGGGGCGTCTCCACGATGCCCCACAGCGGGCTCAGGATGAGCTGCCACACGAACCCGACGATGACCACCGACAGGGTCGTTGGAATGAAGATCAGGGTGCGGTAGGCGGCGGCGAATCGGCGGGTGCGGTCGCTCAGCAGCGCCGCCAGCAGCAGCCCGACTGGATTCTGCACCAGTGCGTGGATCGCGAAGAAGACAAAGTTGTTGCGCAGTGCGTTCCAGAATTGCGCGGAGATCCGCTGGTCAGTCAGCAGCCGGCGGAAGTTGTCCAGGCCGACGAACACCTCGCTGGTCGGGCCGTCGAAGCGCGACGTGGCGCCGAAAAAGGCCAGCCGCACGGAGTCCAGCAGCGGATAGATCATGAAGGACGTGTAGATCGCCACGGCCGGCAGAAGGAACACGAGGATGTGGATCCGGAGGCGCCGGCGATGCACCGGCGCCTCCGGGACTCGCCGCAGTCCCTGGCGGGGCGCGGCGCGTTGAGCGCCGTCCGCCGCCAGGGCTGCGGGCTTGATGTTCGTCACTGCTGGGGCTCGTACCAGCTGTCGAGACCCTCCTGGAGACGGACGGCCCCGTCAGCGGGGG
>DATKBU010000299.1:0-2534 GCA_035513815.1 Egibacteraceae bacterium | reverse complement strand
TGCTGCTGGGCCTCGCCGGCCGTCAGACGGGCGCGGACCGCGCGATGCTGATCGCGGCCGGCGAGACCCTGGCGCACATGCCGAAGAGCGCCGCGCTGCTGGCCGACGGCCTCCTGTCATGGGGACAGGTCCGCGCCGTGACTCGCGCGGCCCGGCGCATGAGCCGCGAGCAGCGGGCATGGCTGGATGAGCGGATCGCAGCGACCGCTGAACTGAGGGACCTGTCGCGGTCCGACCCCAACGAGCTGGTGTGGGCGGTCGACGCGGCGGCGGACGAACTGCGCTCCGCTCGAGAAGCGGCCGCAGCCGACGACGCCCGCGAGCGCGACTGCTTCTTCTCTGTCCAATCAGATTTCCAAGGTGGCGCGAGAATCTACGCCGATCTGCCCGACCCCCGCATCGCCGCGCCGGTGATCGCCGCGCTCGACGACGCCGCTGGCCCGCCACGCAAGGATGGCCGGATCAGCCGCCCCCGGACGCAGACGCCGACGAGGACACCGTCGAGGGCACCAGCGCGGCCACCGACGGCGGCAGTGCCCAGGACGCTGAAGGGGCACCGGGGTGGCTGCTGACGGTCATACCGCCGAGAAGGCCGATAAGCGCGGCAGCACAGCCGATGGCGAGGACGGCAGCTGGTCAAGGCCATCGCGGTCGCGTCAATATGCGAAGGCCCTGGCGGAGATCTGCGCCGCCTGGCTCGGCGGCGGCTCCGGAAAGCCGGCCAAGCCGTTGTATGTCGCCGGCATCGACCTGTCCCAGGTATCGGTTCGCGCCGACGGCACCATCATGCTCGCCGTGCGGGGAGATCTCCCGCGCATCTCCTCCGCCGCACTGGAGCGACTGGCCAATGACGCGGACCTGCGCGCCGTGCTGTTCGACGGCGCCCGCCCGCTGGCGGCCTCCAAGAAGGTCAGCATGGCCTCAATCCCGGAGGCGATCCGCTTCGCGGTTGCCGCCCGCGACCGCGGCTGCCGCTTTCCGGCCTCACCCGATCCGATCGCGCACACAGACATCCATCACCTGCACGAGCGGTCCCGCGGGGGCGATCACCACCCGGACAAACTCGCTGCCGTGTCCCGGCGGTTCCACACACTGGCTCATGATCGCGGCTGGACGCTCATCCTGGACCCAGACACCGGACAGATCACCGCCCGCCGCGGCACCCGCGCCTGGATGTCGATGCCAAAAGGCACCCCGCTAGCGTGGCCGGATGGCCTCCCACCTCCGACGTCGGGCAGCGACGCGCGCGGCGAGCCCCGCGGCCCGGATCCCGGCGCTGCCCATCCCCACGAGATCCCCGCCGAGGGCTACTTGGGTCGCGAGCGACCGGCAGCCCCGAGCGGTGACCCTCCCGAGGGCTACACACGCGACTGGACGCTGCCCTTCTGACCCGGCCTGAGCCCACGCCGGCAAGCCCGCGACCACGGGCTGCCGGCGTGCTCGCGTTCATGAGCCCTCGACTGCGCGGGGCGGCGCACCGATCGGCGAGGGCGCGGCGGTCCGAGGCAGTTGCGCGGGGCGGTGGTCAACGGCGCTCAGAACAGCCGCAGCTCGCTTGACGCCAAACCCCGCAGCTCGTCGTAGTCGACTTCGACCCATGCCAGCCCTCGATCCTCGGCGAGCACCCGCGCCTGAGGCCTGACCTGCTGAGCGACGAACAGCCCGCGAACCGGCTGCAGCAGCGGATCACGGCTGAGGCGCTCGACGTAGCGAGCGAGCTGCTCAACGCCGTCGATCTCGCCTCGCCGCTTGACCTCGACAGCCACCGTGCCGCCGTCGGGATGGCGCAGCAGCAAATCGACCGGGCCGATATCAGTCGGATACTCGCGGCGGATCAGCGCCAGGTCGTGGCCGAGCACGCGCGTCCGCTCGGCGAGCAGCTGCTGGAGGTGGGCCTCGACCCCGTCCTTGCTCAGGCCAGGATCCTCCCCGAGGTCGTGCTCGACGTCGGCCAGCACCTCGTCAATGCTGATCGTCAGCGTCTCGCCCTTTGGGCTAGCGACGATCCAACGGCCGTCGCTGCACTCCAGGGTGTTCGGCGCGTTCATCCAGTTCAATGGTCTAAAACCGAACTCTGAGTGGATCGAGACGCTGCCGTCGGCCTTCACCATCAGCAGCCGCGTCGCCAGCGGAAGGCTGGCGTCTAAGCGTCCGCGGTACTCAGCCGAACAGCGGGCGATGACGAGTCGCATAGCGCGTAAGACTACGGCCCGTTCGGCTTAAGAGAAGCGCCGAGGCCGTCCCCTGCCGCCCTAAGGCGAGGACGGCCTCGGCTGACGGCGAGGAGGGAGGAGTACGGTGGCTGCCGTTTGACACCCTCCCCGCCGCACGTTTTGTGTCGGGCGGGGCGAAGGAAACGGCCCCGCCGATGGGACGGGGCCGCTCTAGGAGGTTCTTCGGCTTACGACGCCAGCGCGAACGAGTCGGACAGGGCCTCGACGAGCCGGTCCTTGGGCGCGGGCTTCGGCACCTCGACGCCGCGCTCCTCGGCCAGCACCAGCAGCTCGGCCTTGGCCTTGGCTTGGCCTCCAGGC
>DATKBU010000298.1:0-4313 GCA_035513815.1 Egibacteraceae bacterium | reverse complement strand
CGCCGCCGCGCAGCCGGTCACGCGAGAAGACGCGAGCCGGGAGCTGGGCCTTGAGCGATCGCTGGTCGCCTACCACCTCGACAAGCTGGTCGATGAGGGACTGCTGACGGTCTCATTCGCACGACCGGAGGGGCGCACGGGTCCCGGCGCGGGGCGGCCAGCCAAGCGCTACGAGCGCGCCGCGGCAGAGTTCTCCGTCAGCATCCCGCCCCGCAGCTACGAGCTCGCCGCGCAGCTGCTGGTGCGAGCGGTCGAGCGCGATCCGGGCGGCAGCGCCCGTGCCGCGCTGAACGGCGCGGCGGCAGAGCTTGGCCGCAGCATCGCGGCCCAGCAGGCGGTTGAGCACGGCGTGATCGGCACGGTCGCGGGCCTCGGGTACGAGCCATTCGAGGACGGCCCCGTCATACGGCTGCGCAACTGCCCGTTCCATCGGCTCGCGCAGGAGCACACCGAGGTCGTGTGCGCGATGAACCTCGCGCTGCTCGGCGGGCTCGCCGCCGAGATCGATCCGAGCGTCGAGGCGCGCCTGGACCCGGCGCCTGGCCGCTGCTGCGTCGCGCTTCATCGAGCGCAGCCGACGCCGCGCCGGACGAGCCGCGAGCCGGGCTAGTACCCCGGACGGCTGAGCAGCCCGCGCCGGCGCACCGCCCGCAGGGCGCCCGCCAGCGCGAGTCCCCCGAGCGCGATGTAGATCACGTCGATCGCGATCGCGAGGATCAGCCGCCCCAGCAGCGGGCGGCCGTCGGCGAACCACGCGCGCAGCGCCTCAAACACATGCGAGGCGGGCACGGCGAAGGCCACGCGCTGCAGCCAGCCGGGAAGGACCTCGACCGGGTAGAACACCGCGGACACCGGCTGGACCAGGAACGCCAGCGACCACGCGAGCACCTCGGCGTTCGACCCGAACCGCAGCACCGCGGCGCGGATGAACAGCCCCAGCCCCCACCCCATCCCGACCAGGGCGATCAGGGCTGGCACGAGCACCGCCCCGGCCTGCAGCAGATCGAAGTCGAAGGCGGCGCGCGCCACGAAGATCAGCACCGTGGAGCCGACCGCCACCCGGGCGAATGAGAACAGCATCCCGCCCAGCACATACTCGGACTGCCGCAGCGGCGAGGCGTACAGGTTCAGCACATTGCGGTCCCACATGTCGATCAGGCAGGTCATCGCCAGCTCCTGCTGGCTGCGGAACATCACGTCCCACAGCACGACGGCGCCGAGCAGGATGCCGACCCCGCCTGGGATGTCGGCGTCTCGGGTCGCGAGGAACGACGCGATGAACCCCCACAGGACCACCTCGATCAGCGGCCAGTAGAACAGCTCCATCACGCGCAGCGGACTGCGCCGCATGATGAACGCGTTCTGCAGGATGATCGCCCAGACGCGCCGCGGGCTGAGGCGGGCCGAGCTGGCGGCGCGGGGCGCTGAGCCCGGCGCGGTTGCGATGGCCGTCATGACGCTCTCCCGTGCTTGGCGACGCGCAGAAACACGTCTTCCAGGTCCTCGCCTCCGAACCGGGTCCGCAGCTCGCCGACGGTGCCGTCAGCGAGCACGCGCCCGTCGTGGAGGAACAGCACGCGCTGGGCGAGGCGCTCGATCTCGCGCATGTTGTGGCTGGTGATGAGGATCGTCATGTCCCGCTCGGCGGCGACTCGCTGGAGCACCTCGCGGACCTCGTGGGCATGCTCGACGTCCAGGCTGGCCGTCGGCTCGTCGAGGAACAGCAGCTCAGGACGGTTCAGCAAGCTCTTCGACAGCGCCAGCAGCGTCTGCTCGCCGCTGGAAAGCGTCTGGGCCAGCCTGCCCAGCAGGTGGCCGATGCCCACGACCTCGATCGCCTCGGCGATGGCGCGCCGAGCCTGCGGCACCTCGTACAGCTCGGCGTAGACGCGCAGGACCTCCCTGACGGTCATCCTCCAGGGAAAGTGGACGTAGGAGGCCATGAAGTTCGTTCGACGCAGAGCGTCGCTGCGCTGCGTCGCGACATCGAAGCCCAGCACCCGGACCGTCCCGGTCGTCGGCAGCACGAGGCCGAGCAGCGAGTGGATGGTCGTCGTCTTGCCCGCGCCGTTGGGCCCCAGCAGCGCGCACACCTGGCCGGCGGGCACGGTGAAGGAGATCCCGTCAAGGGCGCGGTGGGCCTTGAACTGCTTGACCAGATCGATGACTTCAATTGCGGGAGGACGGAGCGCAGGCATGTGAGACCCCTTGAGGTGATGCAGAGCCGACAACGCCGAGACGAGGGCCCCGGGCGGAGGAGGGCCGCGCGCTGGCGAGTGGGGAACTCAAATATGCATCCGATGACTCTACGGCTGGTTCTGCCCGTTTGGCAAGGAGCAGGCACACCCTCGGGCGTGCACGCTGCAGTGCCATAGACTCCTGCTCCATGGGAGCGATCGCCCGTGCGTCGCCGGTGATCGAGGTGAGCGGGCTCAGCAAGCGCTACGAGCGCGTGCAGGCGCTGGACCGACTCGACCTGAGCGTCGACCGCGGTGAGGTGCTCGGCCTCCTTGGTCCCAACGGCGCCGGCAAGACCACGACGCTGCGACTGCTGCTCGGCCTCATCAACGCCGACGAGGGGTCGGTGACCGTGCTGGGCGGGCGGCCAGGGGCGGCGGACGTGCTCGCCCGCGTGGGGGCGCTGATCGAGGAGCCGGCGCTGTACCCCTACCTGTCCGGCCGGGATCACCTGCGCGCGCTCGCCCGCTACACCGGCGCGGACGAGCGGCTGATCGACCCGGCCCTGTCCGATATGGGCCTCACTGACGCGGCGGACGCCAAGACCAGGACCTACTCGCTGGGGATGCGCCAGCGGCTTGCGATCGCCGGCGCGCTCATCAAGCGTCCGGAGCTGCTCATCCTCGATGAGCCGACCAACGGGCTTGATCCCGCGGGGATCTCAACCATGCGCGAGTGGATCCGCTCCTACGCGGCCAGCGGTCGGACGGTGATCTTGTCCAGCCATCTCCTTGGCGAGGTCGAGCACATCTGCGACCGCGTCGCGGTGCTGTTCGAGGGGCGCAAAGTGGCGGACGGGACTGTCGCCGAGCTGCAGCCCGAGGAGGCGGTCATGATCGCCGCCGATCCTCCAGATCGCGCGCTGTCGCTTCTTGAGCAGCATCCCCAGGTGCTGGCCGCCATCATCAGGGACGGCCGCATCCGGGCGGTCATCGCTCCCGGCGCAGCCGCCGAAGTCAACACCGCGCTGGTGTCGGCGGGGATCCGCATCTTCGAGCTCTGGCCCGCCCAGCGCTCTTTGGAGGAGATCTTCTTCGGCCTCACGCAGCCGAGAGGGGCGGAGCCGTGATCGCCGCCAGCGTGTCCGCTGAGCTGTTCAAGCTGCGCAAGCGGCCCGCGACGCTCCTGATCGCCGCCATCTTGGCGGGGATCGTGCTCCTGTTCAGCTACCTCGTGCTGTATCTGGTCGTGCGCGCCGCAGGCGCGGAGATGCTCGGCGCCGGACCCGATCCCGAGGCAGTGGTGGAGTTCCTGCTGCCCGGTTCGATCGCTGCGGCCCTGGCCTCCAACGTCAGCCAGACCGGCGGCGCGCTGGCCCTCGTGCTGGGCGCCCTCATCTCCGGCAGCGAGTACTCGTGGCGGACGGCTGCCACGATCGCCACCCAGCGACCGCCGCGCTCGGCGATCATGATCGGCAAGATCGTCGCGATGGTCGCCGCCGCCGCAGGGCTGACGATCGTCGGTCTGGCTGCGGTCACCGTGGGTGCGTACACCATCGCCCTGCTCGAAGCAGGCCCCTACAGCCCTCCGGCGATCTCGGATCTCCTGGCGGCGATTGGCGTGGGCTGGCTGGTGCTGTCGGTGTGGGGCCTCGTCGGTCTCGCTCTGGGGGTTGTCTTCCGCGGGCCCGCCATCGCGATCGGCGTCGGGCTTGTGTACGCGTTCGTGCTCGAGAGCGCGATGGTGTTCGTGCCGGTGACCGTGCCTGGAGGCGCGGCGCTGCGCCGGGCGACACTCGGGTCCAACGCCGCCGCGCTGGCCGAGATGTTCCCCTCCGCAGACGCGTTCACGGGCGCGCTGCCTCCCGGTCCTGCCATCTCACCGGGCGCCGCGATCGCTGTCCTCGCCGCGTACGCGCTCGCGTCAGGCGCCGTGGCGGTCGCGTTGTTCCAGCGCGCGAGCTGGCCTGACCGCCGTGGCGATCGCGGCCGCGGCCGCGTTCAGGACCGCGACACTGCGCCGTCGAGCGCCAGCTCGAGGATCTGCGCCAAATGAAGGGCCTCGCGCCCGGCCAGGTCGGCGATCTGGCTGCGGCAGCTGAACCCGTCCGCGAGAATCAGCGTGTCGCGCTGCGC
>DATKBU010000297.1:0-14143 GCA_035513815.1 Egibacteraceae bacterium | reverse complement strand
TCCTGAGCCCATCGCGCCGGGAACAGCGAAGATGTTGCCGCCGGGAGCGCCGTGCCCATTGCTGACCTGCAGGTACGTCGCCACTGCGGAGGCGATGGTGCGGTCCTCCAGCGAATCGCCCACCGCGGCGGCCTGCGAACGGTCCAGTCCCCGGACCGCCAGGTCGTCGGCGACCGCCTTGGCTTTGCCGACGCCACGCGGCAGCAGATGGTAGGCGCGCACCTCGCGTCCCGACCAGCCGCCCGTGGCGCCGTTGTCGCACAGATACGCCCACTCGCAGCCGGCCTCGGCGAGCACGACGTCGGCCTCCTCGACATCGACCAGCCCGTGGAACAGGTGCCCGCCTTCGCGGTTGCGATGCCACGGCTCGTAGTGGCGGAGGTCGCCGTCGAACCCGTCGAGAAGCGCGGAGACCGCGCCTGCGGCCACCATCGCATCGTGCGGGGTGTCTGCCAGCCCGCGAGGACACTCGCCCCACTCATACGCCACCTCGCCGGCTCGGAAGATGACGGCGCCGACCTCGGCGACGAAGTCGCTGAGACCGAGCAGGCGGATGTCTGACATCATCTGCGCGCGACCCCGTCCGCTGACCGGCACGATCGTCAAACCCGCCTCCGCCGCGGCGACCAGCGCCTCGGCGGCCGCCAGAGAAGGACGCCCGTCGGCTGCTGTCAGCAACGAGCCCGCCGGCCCGAGGAGCGTGTTGTCGAGGTCGGTGTAGAGCACCGCTGCGGGCGGCAGCCCGGCGAGGTGGGAGTGCAACGGGTCGAGCATGTCGGGGATCACGTCGCCAGCATGCCGCGTCCCACCGGGCAGGCCCAAACTTGCGCCGCGGCCTCGCGGCTGTCACTGTGAGAGCACAACTGAATCGTTTCGCCATCAAGAGAGGCTGAGGGAACCGGCCCGGTGACGCCTCCGCAACCACATCCTTGGATGAAGGTGCGAAATCCGTCCCCGCATGGGGGAAGATGGTTCGCTTCCGAGCACGCCTTCCTCCCGCGGAAGGCGTTTTTGTTTTAGGGAAGCGAGGAGCAGCGGTGAGTTACGTGCAAGGGCTCAGGTGCCGAGAGTGCGGCCGGGAGGTCGGCATCGCGGCGGTCCATGTCTGCGAATTCTGCTTCGGCCCGCTGGAGGTGGTCTACGACTACGACGCGATGCGCGGCCAGGTCACTCATCGCTCGATCGAATCGGGACCGGACAGCATCTGGCGCTACGCCGACCTTCTGCCTGAGCTGCCAGGCTCGGACCCGGCCGAGCGAGTGGACCTGGGGGCGGGCTTCACCCCCCTGGTCCCGGCGCCCCGCCTCGGCGAGGCGCTCGGGCTGGACGACCTGTGGCTGAAGAATGACACGCTGAACCCGTCGTACTCGTTCAAGGACCGCGTCGTGTCCGTGGCGCTCAGCGTCGCCAAGAGCTTGGGGTTCGATACCGCTGCATGCGCCTCCACGGGGAACCTCGCCCATTCCGTCGCCGCGCACGCCGCGCACGTCGGGATGAACGCCTACGTGTTCATCCCCAGCGATCTTGAACAGGCCAAGATCCTCGCGACCGCCGTCTACGGCGCGAATGTCGTCGCCGTCAAGGGCAATTACGACGATGTCAACCGGCTGTGCGCCGAGGTGGCCGGAGAGTACGGATGGGCGTTCGTCAACGTCAACGTGCGCCCGTACTACGCGGAGGGCTCCAAGACGCTGGGCTTCGAGATCGCCGAGCAGCTCGGGTGGCGGCTGCCCGGGCATGTTGTGGCGCCGATGGCGTCGGGCTCGATGCTGGTCAAGATCGACAAGGCATTCTCGGAGCTGGTCAAGCTCGAGCTTGTCGACGGCGACACCTGGAAGATCTCCGGCGCTCAGGCGTCGGGCTGCGCGCCGATCGCCGCGGCGTTCAAGGACGGCACGGGACTGGTGCACCCGGTCAAGCCCGACACGGTGGCCAAATCTCTGGCGATCGGCAACCCGGCTGACGGCTACTTCGCGCTGGACGCCGTCAACCGCACCGGCGGGGCGATGGACGACGTCAGCGACGCGGAGATCGCCGACGCGGTCGAGCTGCTGGCGCGTACCGAAGGCCTGTTCGCGGAGACGGCAGGCGGCGTCACCGTGGGCGTGCTGCGCAAGCTCGTCGACCAAGGCCGGATCGACCGTTCCGAGCGGGTGGTCGCGATCATCTCTGGCGTCGGGCTGAAGACCCTGGACCTTGTCGCGGACCGCGTCGGGCCTAGTCTTACCGTCAGCGCTGCCCTCGACGATTTTCAGTCCGCCCTCGAGCTGCAGGAGAAGGCATCTTGAGCGTCACCGTCCGAATCCCGACCCCGCTGCGATCCGTCACCGGAGGGCAGGGCACCGTCGACATCGAAGGCGCCACCGTCGGGGAGGTCGTCCAGGGCCTGGAGGCCGCCCACCCCGGCATCGCGGAGCGACTGCTCGACGACAGCGGCAGACTTCGCCGCTTCGTCAACGTGTTCGTCGACGATGAGGACGTGAGGTTCCAGCAGGGGCTCGACACTCCGGTGTCTGACGGCTCGACGATCTCGATCATCCCGGCAGTCGCGGGAGGCTAGGAGCCTGTCCTTCAAGACAATGGCGGCTGGCGCCGATCCTGTGGCCGGATAGCTATTCCTCCCAGGTCTCCGCCATCGGCGGCGCTGCGCGCCGCCCTGCTTACCAGGAAGGGCGCTGCAGCGTGCTCGCTCGTCTACGGATCCTCGCGGTCGCGGTCGTCGTGGCCGTCCCCGGGCTGAGCGGGTTCGCGCAAGCCGCCGAGGGCGATGAAAGCTACCTGCAGGTTGTCGACATCACGTTCCCGGTCTCTGGCGCCGTGTCCTATTCGGACACCTACGACGCCCCGCGCAGCGGCGGAAGGCTCCATCAGGCAACAGACATCGTCGGGGTCAAGCTGCAGGCGGTGCATGCGGCCGCCGAGGGCCAGATCTGCTGGATCACCGGCATCGACGAGCCGATGCCCTCCTACGGGTACATGATCAGGATCTGCGGTGACGATGGCCGCACCTACTCCTACGTCCACCTCAACAACGACACGCCGGGCACCGATGACGGCGCCGGCGGCCCGCAGTGGGCGTACGCGCCAGGCATGGTGACCGGCGTGCGCGTCGAGCGGGGGCAATGGATCGCCTACGTGGGCGACTCCGGCAACGCCGAGGCCACGGTGCCGCACCTGCACTTCGAGATCAGCGATCCTGAGGTCAGCGATCCCTATGACGGGACGCGGATCAATCCATACAACAGCCTGCGCGCCGCGCAGGATCGAGGCGATGTCCCTGCTGAGCCCCGCAAGCCGGAGGTGAGCCTGCAGCGCCTGGCCGGTTCCAGCCGCGTGGAGACGGCCGTCGCGCTCTCGCAGAGCCTGGCCGCGCCGGCTGCCACTGTGGTCGTGGTTCCAGCCGGATCCCACGCTGAGGCGCTGGCCGCCGCGCCGCTCGCGGCCCTGGTGAGCGCTCCGGTGCTGCTCACCGGACCGGATGGCCTGCATCCGGCTGTGGCGGCCGAGGTCGCCCGGCTCGGCGCCCGCAACGCCTACGTCGTGGGAAGAGCGGACCAGCTCTCGCCTGCGACGGAATCCGACCTCGCGGACGCCGGGGTCACCGCGGGCGCTCGCCTGTACGCGTCCGACCGCTATCAGCTGTCGGCGGACATCGCGCGCGAGATGCGCTCCTATCCAGGCGTGGGGGAGTTCTCGAAGATCCTCCTGGCGCTGGGCGACTCGCCTGAGCCGTCGCGCGCATGGCCTGACGCGCTGAGCGCCAGTGCGCTGGCCGCCCAGCTGAAGGTCCCGATCCTGCTGACCGAGGGCGATGCGCTCCCGGCGCCGGTGCGAGACGTGCTCGCCGAGCTGCGCCCAGACGAGATCGTCGTGATCGGCGGCACCGCCGCGATCACCGACGCGGTCGCGACCGCGGCCGCACAGGCGTCCGGCGCCGCGACGGTAAGCCGCCTGGCGGGGGCCACGAGGTTCGGCACGTCGGTGGCCGTCGCGCAGGCCGGGATCGCCGCAGGACTGAGGGCCCCGTCGGTATGGGTCGCCACTGGGCTGAACTATCCCGACGCGCTGGCCGCCGGGCCCGCGGCCGCCGCCGCCGGCGCACCGCTGCTGCTCGTCCACGGCGATGCCGTCGGCGGAGGACCCGAGTCGGAGGCATGGCTGGCATCCCAGAACGGCCGGCTGACCGCCGTGACGGTGGTCGGCGGGATCGCCGTCGTCAGCGATCCGGTCGCCGACAACGTTCGCCAGCTCCTCGGCTCGTAGTCGATCCCTCCGGTTCGGCCGTGACGCCGAACCTCATCCCATGACCGGGAATCGGGGGTCTTCCACCTCCAGGCGGCCCGTCGCGGCGAGGATGAAGCGCGTGCGGCCCATGTTGCGCGGTCGGGGCGCGCCGAGCAGCCCTTCCAGAAGCTCCATCGTCATCCGGGACGCGCTCGGCGAGGACAGGGGCGGCAGGTCGAGAGCACCGCGGATGTCCATGTGGTGCACGACCATCTCGAGCACCCGGGTCGCCGTGTACTCGTCGAGGCGCATCACTCCCCAGTAGGGGGCGACGAGACGATCTGCGGACGCCGCGCTCGCCGACGCGGCCGAGCGCCTCCAGGCCTCGGCGAACCGGCTCGGCAGGTCGGCGGGGTCGAGCTCGGCGGCGGCGCGGCGAGCCCGCTCGGCCACCTCCGCGGCGATCGCCTCCGGGTCGTATCGGAAGTAGCTGACCCGATCGCGCGACGCCGTCGCGGCCTCGACGCTCTTGCCCAGGTATTCGTCGAGTCGAGCCGCGCCGCCCATGACATGCGCCGTGAGCTCGCCGAGCGTCCATTCGCCGAGCCCTGGGCGGGCCCAGGCGCCTTCCGGGACATCCGCGAGCGTCTGCTCGATCAGGCGGCACTCCTCGACGAAGGCGTCGAGTTCGGCAAACGGCTCGCTCATCGCTGGGAGCGTAGCCTCCGGAGTGCGCTAGGGTCGGTGAGGCGTGCGCAGGCGCGCGTGCGGGAAAGACGCTGCAGCAGGTCCGAGGAGGCACGCCACATGTCCGTCACGATCGACTCCGGGACGGCGATGCAGATCGCTGAGCTGCTCGACCTTTTCGCCGAGCTTCCGTCCACTCCCCCCATCCTCGTCGAGGAGGCGCGAGCCCATGCCTCGAGGCTGGTCGAGCTGATGGGGGACGACTCCGGGGTGCGGACCGGAGCGCCGCAGCGCGAGATCAACCTGCCCGATCGCTAGACGCGCGGCGTCGCGTCACGGCCACCGCAGCGGCGCGTCGGAGGGCGGGATGAGCCCGCGGCGCTCGGCTCTGGACAGAAGCTCGCGCACTGCGGCCTCGCCTTCCGCGCCGACGTCGAGCGACAGTTCGTTGACGTACAGCGCAATGTGGGCGCGAATGACCGCGTCATCAGTCTCGATAGCGTTCGTGCGGATGTAGTCGTGCGCGGCAGGGGGGTCCTCCCACGCCCGCTCGAGGGATCGGCGCAGCGCGTCGTTGACGGCCATCGCGACATCGCGCCCCAGACTGCGGCGGATGAGGATGGCGCCAAGCGGCAGCGGAAGGCTTGTGTCGGCCTCCCACCAGCGGCCGAGGTCGAGCACCTCCACCAAGTCGTGGCGCGAGTAGGTGAATCGAGACTCATGGATGATCACGCCCGCGTCGACGTCGCCGCGGACGACCGCCCGCATGATCTCCTCGTAGCGCAGCGCCACCGTCGACAGTTCACCCGGCTGGGATAGGCGCAGCAGCAGGTTGGCTGTCGTGAGCTCGCCCGGGATTGCGATTCGCAGGCCCGCCAGATCCCCTCTGATGGCCTCTCGCGCGACGACAAGCGGTCCGACGCCCCTGCCGAGCGCCCCGCCAGCCCGCAGGGCGACATAGTCTCCGCGCAGATGGCCGTAGGCGTGATAGCTGGCCTTGGTCAGGTCGAGCCGCGTCTGGCGCGCCCACTGGTTCAGCGTCTCGACGTCGTCGAGCACCTCGCGCACGGGCGGTCCGCTGATGAGGCCGCGAACCCATGCGTGAAACAGAAACGTGTCGTTCGGGCAGGGCGAATAGCCGAGGGTCAGCGGCGCTGACAGCTGCGGCTCCGCCATCATGGGCGCCGCGCCGCCTCGAGCGCGTCAGCCGCTGCCGGCAGGCCGCCCAGCAGCGCCTCGGTCGCCGCGTCCAGCGCTGCGTCGAGGCCCCAGGCGGCGCGATCGCGCGGCCCGACCTGGTTGCTCACGCCTCGCAGCTGAGCGAAGGGCACGGCTTCGAGCAGGCATGCGTGCGCCGCAGCCGCGCCCTCCATCGACTCGACCAGCGCCTCGCCCCAGCGATCGCGCAGCCGCTGTGCGCCCTCCTGGCTGCCGGTGACGGTCTCCGAGGTCAAGAAGGCGCCGCGGGCGATTCCGCCGACCGCCAGAGCGTCGATCAGCCGCCCGTCGCACAGAAATGTCTGTCCCGGTGCGGTTGGCGCCAGGCGCAGCCCAAGATCAGCGATGTCAAGCAGTCGCGGCCCGTCCATAGCGCCCACATCGGCATAGGTGTCCGATGTGGCCACGGCGACCTCGCCCACCGTCAGTCCGCTGCCCGGAAACGCTCCTCCGACGCCGACCTGGATCACCGCCGTCGGATCGGTCAGGAGCACGCGGGACAGCGCGAACGCCGTGCAGGCCCGCGCCACCCCGGTGACGTAGACGGTCACGTCGACGCCGGCCAGCGCGCCGCGAGAGCCTGCGACGCCCCAGGCGTCGGCTTCTCTTCGCTGGCTGAGGCGAGCTTCAAGCCTCGCGGCCTCCATCCAGGTGGCCGTCACGATCGCGATCATGACCGCGACGGTAGCGCATCGCCATCGGCGCGAAAGGTGTGAGCGTGCGCGGGTCGAGTCCTCGCCACGCATCGCTCCCGGATCCGGCTCGGCGCCGGCCGGCACCCGCTCCTTGGTGGCATCACGGTCAGTACACAAAACATGCGGGGAGCCACGAGTGCGGCTGCGTACATAGGTTGACGTGACTAGCCGGTCGCTGCGATGCTCCTGGCAGCACACCAACAACGTCCGCACAGCGGGAGTCACACCTCGGACGAGGTGCCGCTTCGTGGGCCTGAGCACTTCGCGGGTGGCTCTTGGACCATTGGGCGTATTGCGGCACGTGCCGGCGCTGGTTCTACGTCGAGCGGCGGCTGATCGCCGATGGCACTGCGCCCCGCTGCCCCGTGTGCGACGACGTCCCCGTCGAGATCGTCGCCCGACCGTCCGAGCCGCCTCCCAGTGACTCCGAGATCATCCTGCCGGAGGAGGAAGACGCTGCGGCGCCGCCGCGAGGCGCGCAGGGCCCAACTGCGCGCGGGAAGGCCAACGGGGGTTATCGGCAGTGAGCAGAGGGTAAGACTGGGACCCGGACCGAATCGAACGGTCCAACCCCACAGGGATCACGACGGTCCGGACCCCGCCGCCGCAGAACAGCGATGGAGATACGTCTATGTTCAAAACCGGTTATCGGTCCACTCCCCGCCCTCGTCAGCAGCGAGCGATGAGCCTCGTCTCGGGCAACCCGATGCTGCGTGACAGCGAGGAGCGCCACTGCGCACATCCTGAGTGCGTGACCGTCCTGTCGCGCTATAACCCGTCGGGTACGTGCGCGACCCATGGCGGCTGGACCATGCCCGAGGAGCCGGGAAAGCGCCACCGCCGCCACACCATCTGAGCCTGGCGCGCGTGGTCGGGGTCGCGAGCCGGTCGCGAACGGGTCACCTAACCGGTGATGGCGCCGTGCTCGGCGCCTGACACCAGCTTCGCGTACTTGGCCAGAACCCCGCTGGTGTATCGGGGCTCGGGATGCTTCAGGTTCGCGCGCCGGCGCGCGAGCTCGTCATCGTCCACAAGCAGGTCGATGCGGCGCGAAGCGACGTCGAGCATGATCTCATCGCCGTCGCGCACCAGGGCGATCGGCCCGCCGTCGACCGCCTCCGGAGCGACATGACCCACGCACAGCCCATGGGTCGCCCCGGAGAATCGCCCGTCCGTCACCAGGGCGACGTCCGCGCCGCGCCCCACGCCCTTCACCGCTGCGGTGCAGGCGAGCATCTCTCGCATCCCCGGACCCCCCTTGGGGCCCTCATAGCGGATGACCACCACATCACCGGCCACGAGCCTGCGGTCCAGGATGTACTCCAGCGCGGCCTGCTCGCCGTCGAAGACGCGAGCCCGACCGGAGAACTGCTGCTCGTCAAGGCCGGCGACCTTCACGATGGCGCCCTGGGGCGCCAGCGACCCATGCAGGACCGCCAGCCCGCCATCGACGTGGATCGGGCGATCAAGCGGTCGGATCACTTCTCCGTCGGGATCAGCGATGTCGGCGAGGGCATCCAGGTTCTCCGCAACGGTCCGTCCGGTCACGGTGAGGCAGTCGCCGTCGAGCAGGCCTGCGGACAGCAGCTCGCGCATGACCACCGGCACCCCGCCGATGCGATCGATGTCGGACATGAAGAACCGCCCGTGCGGGCTGGAGTCGACGATGTGCGGGACGCGCCTGCCGATCCGGTCGAAGTCGGAAAGCGCGAGTTCGACCCGGGCTTCATGAGCGATGGCGAGCAGATGCAGCACGGCGTTCGTCGAGCCGCCGACGGCCATGACCACGGCGATGGCGTTCTCGAGCGATTCCTTCGTGATGATCTGACGGGCGCGGATGTCGGCCTCGAGCAGCGCCATGACGGCGGTGCCGGACTGCTGGGCGAAGGTTTCGCGACGGGGGTCGATCGCCGGGGGGGACGCTGATCCGGGCAGCGACATGCCCATGGCCTCGATGGCCGACGCCATGGTGTTCGCCGTGTACATCCCGCCGCAGGAGCCCTCGGTCGGGCACGCCTTTGACTCGATGGCGTGCAACTCCTCATCGTCGATCGTGCCTGCGGCTCTCGCGCCAACGGCCTCGAACACGGTCTTGATGTCGATGTCGCGGCCGTTGTGGTGGCCCGGCAGGATCGTGCCGCCGTACAGGAACACCGCCGACAGATCGAGGCGAGCGGCCGCCATGACCATCCCCGGCAGCGACTTGTCGCAGCCGGCGAACGTGACCATCCCGTCGAATCGCTCGGCGTGCATCACCGCCTCGACAGAGTCGGCGATGATCTCTCGCGACACCAGTGAGGCCCGCATCCCCTCATGACCCATCGAGATCCCGTCTGACACCGCGATGGTGTTGAACTCGATCGGGAAGCCGCCCGCCTCGCGAATTCCGGTCTTCGCGAACTGTGCGAGCCGGTGGAGCGGCAGGTTGCAGGGAGTGACCTCGTTCCACGAGCTGGCCACGCCGACCTGCGGCTTTCCCCAGTCGTCATCGGTCATGCCGACGGCGCGGAGCATCGCGCGGGCGGCCGCGCGCTGGAAGCCGTCGGTGACATCGGTGGAGCGGGGCCGGTTCATCCGTCTTCCCTTCAGCTGGCGATCGCAGCCCTATTGAACACCAGCGTCATCCCGACGGATGACGTCGGCGCCCTCGTCCCACGGGAGGAGATGGAAATCAGCCCTGCGATGGACGACGCGCAGCGCCAGACCCGCGTAGCGTGGCCTGAACGTCGGGCCTTGCGCCTCACGTGGCGGCAGGGCGTAGCGTGCGACGGCGAGCTTTCGATGATGACGATGGAGGAATGTGCAGATGACACAGCCACGGGTGGGGGAGGCCATCGGCGACTTGGCGCTGACCGGGGGCGCCGTCGCCGCGCGAGCGGTTGAGCTCACGAAGGTCTATGGCAAGGGCGAGACAGCTGTTCGCGCGCTGGACGGCGTGACGATCGACTTCGCGGCGCAGCAGTTGACAGCTGTCATGGGCCCGTCCGGGTCAGGCAAGTCGACGCTGATGCACTGCATGGCCGCACTGGATGAGCCCTCGTCGGGCCAGGTGCTGATCGGCGACACCGACGTGTCCAAGCTCAACGAGCGGCAGCGGACCAGACTTCGGCGGGATCGCGTGGGGTTCGTGTTCCAGGCCTACAACCTGCTTCCCACCCTCACTGCGGCAGAGAACATCGAGCTGCCCCAGCGCCTGGCCGGCGGCAAGCCCGACAGCGGCTGGCTGGAGACCGTCCTTGACACGGTCGGCTTGCGCGACCGGCTCACGCACCGTCCCGCCGAGCTGTCGGGCGGCCAGCAGCAGCGGGTGGCGCTGGCGCGGGCGCTTGCCGGCAAGCCGGAGATCGTCTTCGCCGACGAGCCCACCGGCAACCTCGACTCGCGCGCCGGCGCGGAGATCCTCGGCTTCCTGCGCCGCTCCGTGAAGGAGTTCGGTCAGACCGTCGTGATGGTGACCCACGACCCGTCGGCCGCGGCCTATGCCGATCGTGTGATCTTCCTGGCCGATGGGCGGGTCATCGATGAGCTGGCAGAGCCGACCGCGGAGCGCGTGCTGGACCGCATGCGCGCCTTCGACGCGCCCAGGGAGGCGTGACGCAATGCTGCGGGCGACGTGGAAGAGCCTCATGGGGCACAAGCTGCGCCTGGCGGCCACCGCCATCTCGGTGGTGCTGGGAGTCGGGTTAGTCTCGGGCGCGTATGTGCTCACCGACGCGATGGGCGACGCCTTCGACGGGCTGTTCGGCGAGATCGTCAGTGGGGTGGACGTTTCGGTTCGCGGCACCCAGGCGTTCGGGCAGACGCCGGGGCCGGGCGCCGGGGTGACCGACCAGCGCCAGCCGGTGCCGACGTCGCTGTTCGCTCAGATCAAGGCGATCGACGGCGTCGCAGCGGCCGATTTCACGGTCGAGGGCTATGCCCAGCTGATCGGCTCCGACGGGGAGCCGGTCGGCGGGATGGGTCCCCCGACGATCGGCGTGAACGCCCCAACTGTGCCTGAGCTGTCGACAGGGCTCGAGGTGCGCGAGGGCCGACTGCCGACCCAGCCTGGGGAGATCGCGCTGGATGCCGGAACCGCCCAGACGCAAGGTCTCGAAGTCGGCGACGCGATCACCGTCGTGACGACGCGACCGGCCGAGGAGCAGGAGGTCGTGGGGACGGTCGGGTTCGGACAGCTCGACAGCCTGATGGGCGCGACGCTGGTGATCTTCGACGCCGAGACGGCCACCGAGTTGTTCGCCGTCGACGGGGGCTACTCCTCCGTGGAGGTCGCCGCTGCCCCGGGGGTCGACTCGGCGGCGCTGCGGGATCGCATCGCCTCGGTCGCCGGCGCCCAGTTCGAGGTCCTCACCGGGGAAGGGCTGGCGCAGGATCTCGCCGGCGAGGTCAAGCAGGGGCTGGGGTTCCTGACCACCGTCCTGCTGGTGTTCGCCGGGGTCGCGCTATTCGTCGGAGCGTTTCTGATCGCCAACACGTTCTCGATCATCGTCGCGCAGCGAACAAGAGAGCTCGCGCTGCTGCGCGCGGTGGGCGCCAGCCGGCGCCAGGTCCTGGGCTCGGTGCTCGGCGAGGCGACCGCGACCGGCCTGTTCGGCGCCGTGCTGGGATTGCTGTTCGGATTCGCCGTCGCTGCGGGCCTGACGGCCGTGATGGGCGCCATCGGGGTGGACCTGCCTCGTGCCGACCTGACGCTGCGCCCGCGCACGGTCGTGGTCTCGCTGATCGTCGGCGTGGGCGTCACGGTCGTGGCGGCGGTCGCTCCAGCCCTGCGCGCCACCCGCGTCGCGCCCGTGGCCGCTCTGCAGGCTGTGGCGGCCCCCCCGCCGCCGACGTCCAGCCGGATGCGGATCATCGGCGGCGGCGTGCTCGCGGTCATCGGCATCGCGCTGCTGGCTGCGGGGCTGTTCGCCGATGGCGGCATCGAGGTCGTGGGGGCCGGCGCGGTGGTGTTCCTGCTGGCGGTCGCAGTCCTGAGCCCTCTGGCCGTGCGGCCGCTGATGCGGGTGATCGGCCTGCCGGCCAGGGCGCGCGGCGCCGCGGGCGAGCTGGCGACCCGTAACGCGGTGCGCAGTCCTAGCCGGACTGCGTCGACGGCGGCGGCGCTGATGATCGGCCTCGCGCTGGTGAGCTTTGTTCTGATCCTCACGCAGTCCGTCCGAGCGACCGCAGACGACGTGATCGAGCAGGCGTTCCGCGCAGAGTTCGTCGTCGGCGTCGGCGACGGGTTCACGCCGATCAGCCCTGAAGTCGCCGATCGCCTCGAGGAGCTGGCGGAGGTCGCGGTGGCCGCACGCCAGCGCGTCGGGCAGTTCCGCCGCGACGGCACGACGCAGGTGCTGGGCGCGATGCCCGCCGACCGCATCGAGGAGGTCTTCTCCATCGACGTCATCGAGGGCTCGTTCGCCGCGGCGGACAACGGCTTGGTCGTCAGCGACGACGTCGCCGAGAAGGAGGGCTGGTCGACAGGGGACTCAGTCGACGTCGAGTTCGCGCTCACCGGCGAGCAGTCGCTGCCCATCGTCGGCGTGTTCGACGGGCAGGGCGTCGACGTCGACTTCATGACCGGGCTTGCGATGTACGAGCGCCACTTCCGCGACCAGCTTGACTTGTCGGTGTACGTGCGCTTGGCGGACGGTGTGACCGTCGAGCAGGCGCGCCCGGTGCTGGAGGCCGCGGTCGCCGATTTCCCCACCGCGCGTGTGCAGGATCAGACGGATCTGCGCGAGCAGATCGACCAGCAGCTCAACCAGCTGCTGTCGATGATCTTCGTGCTGCTGGCGCTCTCGATCCTGATCGCGCTGTTCGGCATCGTGAACACGCTGGGGTTGAGCATCTACGAGCGCATCCGCGAGCTGGGACTGCTGCGAGCGGTCGGGATGAGCAGGCGTCAGGTGCGGACAATGGTGCGCTGGGAGGCGGTGCTCATCGCGGTGCTTGGAGCGGTTCTGGGACTGCTCGTCGGCGTGGTGTTCGCCTGGATGCTGACCAGGGCTCTGGCGGATCAGGGGATCACCCAGTTCGCCGTCCCAGGAGGTCAGCTCGCGATCGCGGTCATCCTCGCGGCCCTCGCAGGTGTGCTCGCGGCGATCGTGCCCGCGCGCCGCGCGTCCAGGATCAAGATGCTCGAGGCGATTAGCGCTGAGTGATGACCTTGCCGTCGCCGGCGCGTCAGGGCGCTGCGGCGAATCAGGTTGCGGCTGGCATCAGCTCGAGCATCGCCGCGACTTCCTCGCGCGTGCCCAGCGCCGGTTCCGCGCCTTGAATGGTCGCCGCGTAGGCCGCGGCGGCGCAGCCATGGCGCACGGCTTCGGGCAGGGGCATGCCCTCCACCATGGCCACGGCCAGGGCCGCGCAGAACGCGCCGCCGGTCCCGGTGCTGTCGATGACCGTCACCGGCGGCGGCTCGACGAACCCAGCCTGTGATCCATCGCACCATGTCGCGCCGAGCGCTGCCCCGAGCCGGACGACTGCTGCGCGCTCGCTCGTCGCCAGGGCGCGCGCCATCTCGACGGGGTCGTCGAGCTGCTGGCCGCGCGCGGCCAGCAGGGCGGTCGCCTCGATCTCATGCGCGCACAGGACGGTGAGCGAGGCCAGCAGCTCCTCGGTGATCTCCTCGGGCGGCGTGGGATCCAGCAGCACGATGCCGCCGCGCCGGCGGATGACTTTGGCCGCCTGCTCCGAGGACGCCGCGGGGACTTCTCCCTGGAGCGCGAGCACGTCGCAGTCGGGCAGGTCGGCGCAGTGCGCCGGCGCGAGCTGGCGGTTGGCGCCTGGGTGCTGGACGTATGCCGCATCGCCGTCGGGGGTGATCAGCGGAGCGGCGACGGCCGTCGCCGCTCCTCGGAGCTGCACGACCCGCCCGGAGTCGATGCCTTCGCGCTCCAGAGCGGCGAGGAACCCGTCGCCGAACTGGTCCGCGCCGACGGCGCCGACCATCGTGACCTCGCAGCCCAAGCGCGCGAGCGCAATCGCGTGGTTGTAGCCCTTGCCGCCGCGGAAAATGCGCATCTCGTCGGCGACGATGATCTCGCCGTGCTCAGGCAGCTTGCGGACGCGGAACGACAGATCGGCAACCATCGAGCCCACAACGAGCGCGCGCACAGTCACACAGCCTCCTCAATTCGACCCCGCCACGCGGCGGCGCCTTGCCGCGGGCAGGCGCAGCGCGGGTAGCACCCGCTTCGGCGCGGCGCCGAACCCGCCGGCCGCAAGCGGCGGGACGGACCTTACCGGAGCGCGGCGCCGGTCTCCAGGTCGAAGAAGTGCAGGTAGCCGCTCTTGAACGCCAGCTCCATCATCTCGCCGTGCCGCGGCGGAGT
>DATKBU010000296.1:0-12872 GCA_035513815.1 Egibacteraceae bacterium | reverse complement strand
TAGTCCGCGAACAGCTGGCCGGCGTAGAACTCGCCCGAGAAGTCGCCGAACGACAGATGCACGGTGCGTTGCATCGCTCCCGGCTCGTTCACCGCGGCCACCGCCGGCGCAGATACGCGCTCCCACGCCTGCTGGGGCTCGTGGCCGAGGAGGTCGCCCTCGAACCGATCCCCAGCCTCCGCAATCGTCATCCCGGCGAACATCGCCGGCGTCCACGCGGCCTCGTACGTCAGGTGATGGACGAGATCGCGAACATCCCAGTCGCTGCAGGGCGTGGGCATGTGCCACTGATCGTCGCCGATGAGTCTGACGCGTTCACCGAACGAATCGACGGCTCGGCGGTGCAGATCAGGAACATCCATCGGCAATCTCCAGTAGGTGAGGCCTCAGATTGCACTTCGGAGTCTTCACGAGCGCAAGCCCGGGACGAGCCTATGCCGACATCGATCCGCACCTCGACGTCCACGGCTATCGGTTCGCTGAGCATCAGGCGCGGTTAGGCTGACGGGTCACCGACGAGCGAGGTAGTCAATGGGATTGCGATTCGGTCTGCTGGGCACCGGGTTCTGGGCGCTCGAGACCCACGGGGCCGGGCTGGCGGCCGATCCCGATGTCGACTTCGTCGGCGTGTGGGGGCGCGACTTCGGCAAGGCCAGCGCTGTAGCCGATCGCTACGGCGTCGCGGCATACGCTGAGGTGGATGCGCTGATCGAGGAGGTCGACGCGGTCGCGATCGCGCTGCCCCCGGACATCCAAGCGGAATTGGCGGTCAGGGCCGCCTCGGCCGGGCGGCACCTTCTGCTCGACAAGCCGCTGTCGCTGTCAGTCGCGGACGCCGACCGCGTCGTTGAGACCGTTGAGGGGAACGGCGTCGCGTCGGTGGTCTTCTTCACCTCGCGTTTCGTGCCAGGGGTCGCCGACTGGCTTCAGCAGATCCAGGGCCGCGAATGGCACGGCGCGCGAGCGACCTGGTTCGGGTCGATCTTCCAGCCCGGCAACCCGTACGGCGCGTCGCCTTGGCGGCGGACCAAAGGAGCGCTGTGGGACGTCGGACCGCACGCGCTGTCGATGACGCTGCCGCTGTTGGGCCCAGCCGCTCGGATCACCGCGGCCGGCGGCCTGGGGGACACGGTGCATCTGATCGTGGGCCACGAGTCCGGCGCCTCCAGCACGCTGTCGCTCAGCCTCAGCGTCCCCCCCGCAGCATCGATCACCGACTTCGCGGTGTACGGCCCGTCGGGGTTCGAGCCCATGCCAGATCTCGACACCACTGCGGTCGAGGCGTTCGGCCACGCGCTGGCGCAGCTGCGAGCCAACGTCGACACCGGCCAGACCGCCCACCCGTGCGACGTGCGCTTCGGGCGCGAGGTCGTGGCGATTCTTCAGACGGCCCAGGAGCAGCTGCCTGAGGCTATGCCCGCCTAGCGATCCTCATCCGTCGCCGGCCGCCGGCGACGGACGGATCCGCACACGCCGGATGGCTTGGCGATTGACATCGGTCACCGTCTCGCGTTGGAGGGACGGATCACGCCTGACAGCCGCACGATCAGATCCGTGGATCGCCCGAGCAGCCACACCGCGGGGCGCGCCAGCCGGGCGAGGAAGGCGAGACGGCGAGCGGCGCTCAGTCCTCGTAGAAGCGCCGCTCGTGGATCTTGCGG
Source organism: Egibacteraceae bacterium (assembly GCA_035513815.1). Lineage (GTDB taxonomy): Bacteria > Actinomycetota > Nitriliruptoria > Euzebyales > Egibacteraceae > DATKBU01. The sequence continues at coordinate 11,211 of DATKBU010000296.1, read as the reverse complement.
ATGCGCCGTGTCGCTCGGCCCAGCTCTTCCATCAGGGACTGACCGCCCGCATACCCCATGATCCGGGCGACGCGCTCGCGTTCACGGCCCGCCGGGACGCGATCGGAGTCTCGCGCACCGCCCAGGTACAGCATGTTCCTCAGGTGGGCGAGCAGCAGCCAGCCGTCGCGAAGCCACTGCGACTCCCGCTCATCCAGCAGACCCTCGGCAGCCAGCGCCTCCAAGGCCGCGACAGTGCCGGGGCGGCGCAGCTGCGGCACCGTGCCGCCGAACCGCAGCTGCAGCAGCTGGACGGTCCATTCGACGTCGGCCATCCCGCCAGACCCCAGCTTCACGTCCATGCGGTCCGTGCCGCCGGCACCGGGGCGAACGCGCCCGCCGGCGCCCGGCCGTCTGATCGGGCTGGGCGCGCGCCGGGCGCCCAACGCCCGCTCGCGCTCGACACGAGCCTTCATCCGCCGCACGGCGTGCAGACGCTCGGCCGGCGGCGCGGCCGGGTAGACCAGCGGCTCGATCAGTTCGAGAAACGCCGCGCTCACCTCCGCGTCGCCTGCGACGGGGCGCGCCTGTGTCAGGGCCTGGATCTCCCACGGCTCCGCCCAGCGGTCGTAGTACATGCGGTAGGAGTCCAGGCTCCGCGCCAGCGGGCCGTCCTTGCCCTCCGGGCGCAGGTTGGGGTCGACGCGGAACACCTGCCCCTCCGGAGTGACGCCCGACAGCAGCTCCAGCAGATGCTCGGCTGCGCGACCCGCTTCGGCGGCGGCCGCCGGCCCGTGAGCGGCAGGCCCAGGCTCATAGACGAATAGGACGTCGAGGTCGCTGGAGTAGCCCAGCTCGCCGGCGCCCAGCTTGCCCATTGCGATCACCGCCATCCGCAGGCCATCGGGGACCGCCAGCGCAACGGCCGCTTGCAGGCACGCCTGCGCCAGCCCGGTCAGCTCGGCCGCCACCTCTTGGACCGTCGCCATCCCCGCAAGATCACGCACCGCTGTCCGCGCCGCTTCGCGGCGACGAATCCTGCGCAGTCCGTCGGCCGCGTCGGCGCCGCCCCGGCGGATCAGCCCGTCGGCCAGCCGGGCGTAGTCATCGGCGCCCATCGCGACCGCCAGCCCGTCCATATCGACCAGCTGGCCCAAAACCTCGGGCTGGCGCTCCAGCCACTCCCCTACACGGCGGCTGCGCCCCAGAACCTGAACGAGCAGATCGCCGACCGGAGGGTTGTCGCGCAGCGTGTGCAGCAGGAACGGCGAGGCGCCAAGGCGATCCGCCAGCGACCGCAGACCCGCCAGGCCCCCATCCGGGTCCGGAGTCTTTGCCAGCGTGGGCAGCAGCGCCGGCAGCAGCGTGCGGAACAGCCGCGCCTTTCGGGTGACTCCCGACGCAAGCGCGTCCAAATGCGCCAGGGCGCTGTCGGAGTCGCCGAAGCCCAGCGCCACGAGGCGCTCGCGGGCGGCCTCTTCCGACAGCTGCCCGTCGCCGCTGATCGCGACCTGGTCGGTCGCGCCCACCTCGGCGAAGCGCGACAGCAGCGGCCGGTAGAAAAGCTTCTCGTGCAGCCGGCGAACCACCGCCTGGACGCGCCTGAGCTCCGTGTCGAACTGCTCCAGCGCCGACGCCGCGCGCAGATCTCTGAACCCCATCGCGCGCGCAAGCCGGTCCCGCGCGTCGTCGGACGCCGGCACGGTGTGCGTGCGTCGCAGCCGCGTCAGCTGCAGACGATGCTCCAGCGTCCGCAGGAACGTGTACGCGTCGGCGAACAGATTGGCGTCGCCGTCGTCGATGTAGCCGCCCTCCGCGAGCGCAGGAAGCGCCTCAAGGGTCGACGGGCTGCGCAGCGACGGGTCGTGACGGCCGTGGACCAGCTGGAGCAGCTGCACGGCGAACTCGATGTCACGCAGCCCGCCCGGGCCGAGCTTCACCTGGCGGGTCCCGGCGCGGCGGACTTGCCGGGAGCTCTCCACGACGCCTTTCATCCGCTGGATCTCCTCGACAGACTCAGCGTCGAGGCGATCCGGCCAGACATACGGCTGGACGAGCTGGATGAACTCCGCGCCGAGCTCGGCGTCGCCCGCGATGGGCCGAGCCTTGAGCAGCGCCTGGAACTCCCACGTCTTGGCCCAGCGCTGGTAGTACGCCTCGTAGGAGGCCAGCGTGCGCACCAGCGGCCCGTCTTTGCCCTCCGGCCGAAGGTTGGGGTCCACCTCGTAGGTGAGTCCCTCCGGGGTGACCTCACCGAGCACGCGAAGGAACCATGAGACGGCGCGGGCGGCGTCCACGAAGTCTCCCGCGTGCACAAACATCACATCGATGTCTGAGACATAGTTGAGCTCGCGGCCGCCGAGCTTGCCCATCGCGATGATCGCGATGCGCGCATCCGGATTGACCTCGCGGATCGCCAGGTCCAGCGCCTCGCACAGCACTCCCTGCGCGAGGTCGGAGAGCTCGACCGCGATCTGGGGAGTGTCGGCCCGGCCGAGCAGATCCCGGGCAGCGATCCGGAGCAGTCCTCGGCGCTGGGTCCCGGCCAGCGCCCGACCAGGATCGTCAGGGCGCTCCTGCAGTTCGAGGCTGCAGCGCTGGCGGACGGTGTCCACATCCCAGACGTCCAGCGCGCCGGTCAACTCGTCCAGCGCCTGCGGGCTGCGGGCGATCAGCTCTCCGAGCGCGGGGCTCGCGCCGGCCAGCGTGGCGGCGCGGCGAACCAGCTCGCCATCGGGTTCGCCGCCATCCCGTCGCAGCAGGGCCTGCCACGCGTCGGGACGCTCGAAAGCGAGCTTGTCCAGCACGGGCAGCGCCGTTCTCGGGTTCGGCACGCTGGCGAGGGCCTCCAGCACGGCCCAGGAGTCCTCGGCCGGGCCGCGCGCCTCCCAGAGCCGCAGACGCCGCAAAATCGGCACGGCGTCGTCGGGGGGCATGCCCAGCCTGGCGAGCGCGGCCTCCGGCGTGCGCAGCCGGCCCTTGCTCCCCTGCCCGTCCATCACTACAAGGTAGGCAGGTACTTCCTCAGCTCGAAGGGGGTGACGTGGGCGCGGTACTCGTCCCACTCGACCCGCTTGTTGCGGAGGAAGAACTCGAAGACATGCTCACCCAGCGCCTCCGCCACCAGCTCGGAGTCCTCCATCAGCTCCAGCGCCTCGTCAAGGCTGCTGGGAAGCGCGCCGATCCCGGCCGCGCGGCGCTCGGCGGGGGTCATCTCATAGATGTTGTCCTCGGCCTCCGGCGGCAGCTCGTAGCCCTTCTCGATCCCCCGCAGACCGGCGGCCAAGATCACAGAGAAAGCCAGGTAGGGATTGCACGCCGGGTCGGGGGCTCGAAATTCGACTCGCGTCGACGCGCCCTTCTTCGGCTTGTACATCGGCACGCGCACAAGGGCGGACCGGTTGTTGCGACCCCAGCAGACGTACACGGGCGCTTCGAAGGGAGCGGGCGGCGCCCAGGAGACTAGGCGCTTGTACGAGTTCACCCACTGACAGCACACCGCGGCGATCTCCCGGGCGTGGGCGAGCACGCCGGCCGTGAACTGCTTGGCGATCACCGACATGTGATACGCGTCGCCGGCGTCGTAGAAGGCGTTCGTGTCGCCGTCGAACAGCGACAGGTGGGTGTGCATCGCGCTGCCGGCGTGCTCCTCGAGCGGCTTGGGCATGAACGTGGCGTAAATGCCCCGATGCATCGCGATCTCCTTGACCACCAGTCGGTAGGTCATGACGTTGTCGGCCATCGTCAGCGCGTCCGCGAAGCGCAGGTCGATCTCGTGCTGACTGGGCGCGACCTCGTGATGGGAGTACTCCACAGAGATGCCCATCGCCTCCAGGGTCTGGATCGCCTGGCGGCGGAAGTCGGACTGCACATCCAGCGGCGTGAGGTCGAAATAGCCCCCGTTGTCCAGCGGCGTCGGGTCATTCGGGCCGGCGAATAGGAAGAACTCCATCTCGGGATGGACGTAGAAGCTGTAGCCCATGTCGGCGGCCTTGGCCAGGTTGCGCCGCAGCACCTGGCGTGGATCGGCCGCGAACGGCTCGCCCTCAGGGGTGGAGATGTCGCAGAACATGCGCGCGACCCCTGCGTCATCGGGGCGCCAGGGCAGGACCTGGAACGTCGAGGCGTCAGGAACGGCGAGCATGTCCGATTCCTGCACGCGCGCGAACCCGTCGACCGCGGAGCCGTCGAACCCGATGCCCTCCGAGAACGCGCCTTCGAGCTCGGAGGAGGTGATCGCCACCGACTTCAGCATGCCGAGCACATCGGTGAACCACAGCCGGACGAAGCGAATGTCCCGCTCCTCGACGGTGCGAAGCACGTACTCCTGCTGCTTGTCCATGTGCTCTGCTCTCCACGGTCGGCGGCGCTGGATCGGGCGCAGCGCCGTCGCGGTCAGCTCGGTCGCGAACGCGCTCCCAGATCGTACGTGCTTGCCGGCCGTCGCTCACGGCGCCGGGGCGATGCACGGCAAGCCAAGCAGCGGCGATACCGCTCAGTAGCGTTTTGCGCTCGGCGAGGAGCGGTAGGCGCTGCGGCTAGGGGAGGCCGGCGACGTGCCCTGGACCCGCTGCACTGCGGCGGCCTCCCCTGTCGACTGTTCCCGCTTCCGTCGCGCGCACGCGCGACTTGCGCGACTTGCCGACGCAGGAGGGCCGCAGCCGTAGCCGGCGGCGGCCCTCCCACCCCTTGGGCGGGGCTGTCAGGAAACGGCGGGACTGCGCGACGGCCCAGCCGCCACGCCGACCGGCTCGGTGACAGGCCCGCCGGGGTAGGCCTGCGGCCCGAGCGCCAGCTCGGGATAGCCGTACATCCCGTGCTCGTGGATATCCAGGCCTTCGATCTCCTCGGCTTCGTCCACGCGCAGCCCGAGGGTGGCCTTGATGGCAGCGAACGTCAGGCCGGACGCGATGGCGACGAAGGCCGCCACCGACACCACGCCCAGCGCCTGGACACCCAGCAGCCGGGCGCCGCCGCCGTACAGCAACCCGCCGTCCACGGCCGCGATGCCGACCCACAGGGTGCCCAGGGCGCCGCACACGCCGTGGACCGCGATCGCACCGACGGGGTCGTCGACCTTGAGGCGGTCGATGACCGGCACCGCGACAGCGACGAGGACACCGGCGATGATCCCGACGCCGAGGGCGCCGGCGTTGTTGACCGCGTCCGCGCCGGCGGTGATCCCCACCAGGCCAGCCAGGATCCCGTTGCCGGCCATCGCGACGTCGAATTTCCCGTAGCGCAGCCGGGTGTAGTAGGCGGCGGTCGCGCCGCCGACCGCGCCGGCGAGCACCGTCGTCACGAGCACGTCGGCGACCAGCGCGCCGTCCGCGACCAGCACGGAGCCGCCGTTGAACCCGAACCAGCCGAAGAACAGCAGCAGCACGCCGAGCATCCCGAGCGGAATCGAATGCCCGGGGATCGCTCGCGGCTTGCCGTCCGGCCCGTACTTGCCAAGGCGCGGGCCGAGGAAGATCGCGCCCATCAGCGCGGCCACCCCGCCGGTCATGTGCACGACGGTCGAGCCGGCGAAGTCTGCGAAGCCGGCGTCGGCCAGCCAGCCACCGCCCCACTTCCAGGCGCCGACCACCGGATAGATCAGCCCGGTCATCATGATGACGACGATCGTGTAGCTGCCGAACTTCATGCGCTCGGCGACGGCACCGGAAACGATCGTCGCGGCGGTCGCGGCGAACATCGCCTGGAACAGGAAGTCGATCGACAGCGAGCCGCCGGTGACCGGCTCATAGGCCCCGCCGAGCAGGAAGAAGCTATCTGTGCCGAACAGCCCTCTGAACTGCGTCCCGTACATCACGCCGAACCCGACCGCGAAGTACGTCACCACGCCGAGCGTCAGGGTCATGAGGTTCTTCATGATGATGTTCGCCGCGTTCTTCGCCCGAGTCAGGCCGCATTCCAGCAGTGCGAAGCCAGGATGCATCAGGAACACCATTGCGGACGCCACCATCAGGAAGACGATGTCGAGATTCGCTTGAACCGACTCGACGGTGACGGTTTCCTGCGCCCAGGCGGGACCGCCGATCAGCATCATCGCGAGAATCGCGCCCGCGACGGTGAGCGTCTTGCGCATTGGCTCCTCCAAGTCACTCATGGCTGGCCGGCACGCTCGGCGAGCGCCAGGCCCTCTACGAGCAGGCACGGTAGGCGCCGGCGCTTTCGATGCGGTTGCTCGCATGTTTCCGATCGGTTAAAAGCGCCCCGCCGGGTGGTGGAGAATGGGCGACACGATGCGACTCGCACTTACGCAGCTGAACCCGATCGTCGGCGACATCGCCGGCAACGCCTCGGCGATCCGCGAGCGATACGCTCAGGCGGTGGCCGGCGGTGCGCAGCTCGTCGCCGCTGGCGAGCTGGCGTTGACTGGGTACCCGCCTGAGGACCTGGTGCTGAAGTCGTCATTCGTCTCCGCCGTCGCCGACGAGCTCTCCCGTCTGGCCGCGCAGGTCGGTGAGACGCCGCTGGTCGTCGGCTTCGTCGAGTCGATGAGCGCGTCGCCGCCAGTGGAGCGCGGCCCGCTGTCCAGCGAGGCGCTGGAGCGCCCAGGGCTGGCGAACGCCGCGGCGGTGCTGCGCTCAGGAGCGGTCGAGTCGGTCTACCGCAAGCAGCGCCTGCCGAACTACGGCGTCTTCGACGAGGCGAGATACTTCCGCCCAGGCAATCAGCCGCTTGTCGTCGAGGCCGGCGGCGCGCGCGTGGGAATCACCATCTGCGAGGACCTGTGGGGCGACGGCGGGCCCGTCGAGCAGGCCGCCGAGGCAGGCGCCCAGCTGATCCTCAACATCAACGCCAGCCCGTACGCGCGCGGCAAGCCGGCTGAGCGCCAGGCCTGGGCAGCCCGCCACGCCCGCGCCGGCAGCGTGTGGCTGGCCTACCTCAACCAGGTCGGCGGACAGGACGAGGTCGTGTTCGACGGCGACTCGTTTGTGATGACGCCGGCGGGAGAGGTGGTGGCTCGCGGAGCGCAGTTCGCCGAGGACCTCATGCTCGTGGATCTTCCCATGGGGCAAGGTCGGGGCGGCGCGCACGCGGCGCTCGCGGGCACCGGGACCCCCCGCCTGGCTCCTGTCGCGGAGGTGCGCGCCGCGCTGGTGCTGGGCACCCGGGACTACGTGCGCAAGAACGGCTTCCGCAGCGCGCTCGTCGGGCTGTCTGGCGGGATTGACTCGGCGCTGGTCGCGGCGCTGGCCGCCGAAGCGCTCGGCGCCGACGCCGTCACCGCAGTCGGCATGCCGTCGCCCTACTCCTCGGCCGGCTCGCTCACCGACGCCAAGCAGCTGGTTGCCAACCTCGGGATCCGCTGGCTGGAGCTGCCCATCGAGCGAATCATGAGCGCCTTCGCCGACGTCCTCGCGGAGCCGTTCGCAGGCGCGCCGCCCGGCCTGGCAGAGGAGAACATCCAGTCCAGGATCCGCGGCGCGCTGCTGATGGCGCTGTCCAACAAGCGCGGCGACATCGTTCTGGCGACCGGCAACAAGAGCGAGTACGCCGTCGGCTACTCCACCCTCTACGGGGACATGGCCGGAGGCTTCGCCGTGATCAAGGACGTCCCCAAGACGCTGGTCTATGAGCTGTGCCGCGACATCAATTCCGGGGGCGAAGTCGTCCCGCAAGCGATCCTGGACAAGCCGCCGTCGGCCGAGCTGCGCCCTGATCAGCGCGACACCGACTCGCTGCCGCCCTACGACGTCCTCGACCCGATCCTGGAGGCCTACGTCGAGCAGGACCTTTCGATCGCCGAGATCATCGCCTCAGGATTTGAGCCGGAGGTCGTGCGCGACGTCGCGAAGATGGTGGACCGCGCGGAGTACAAGCGGCGCCAGGCGGCTCCCGGGGTGAAGATCACGCGGCGTGCGTTCGGCAAGGACCGCCGAGTCCCGATCACGCAGTCCTGGAGCGGCTGACCGGCGCGAACTCGAGCTTGTCGGGGATCGGTAGCGGGCCGGGCCGCCGCAGGAAGTACCCCTGGCCGTATCTGACGCCGAGGAAACCCAGCGCGTTGAGCTCCTGCTCGGTCTCGACGCCCTCTGCGACGACTGCGGCATCGATCGCCGACGCGAACGACGCCAGCGAATACCCCAGGGCGCGCAGCACGGAGTCGTGGTCGATGCCGTGCGTCAGGCTGATGTCGAGCTTGATGATGTCCGGGGCCATCTGAAGGATGTGGCGCAGGCTGGCGAAGCCAGACCCGGCGTCATCGACGGCCAAGCGGATCCCCTTCGCCCGCAGCCGGCGGAGGGACCGATTCAGCTCTGCATAGTCGCTGACCTCGGCGTGCTCGGTGATCTCAAGAACGATGCGCTCAGCCGGCGCGCGAGACAGCGCACGCGCCAGCTTGCCGGACGTCACCACCCGAGGCGAGACGTTCACTGACAGGTAGGCGTGCTCGGGGAGGTTCTCAAGCTCGCACAGCGCCTCGCTGATCGCGAGGATCTCGAGCTCGGTTCCCAGGCCGACTGACGCCGCCTCGACGAACCAGCGATCCGGCGTCTGGTCCGGCGGCCCAGGGAAGCGGGCGAGTGCCTCGACGCCGACGACTTCGCCGCTGCCAAGGTCCGCGATCGGCTGGAACACCATCGGCAGGGTCTGCGCATCCAGCACCGCTTGAATGCGGGCAGTGCGCTGCTGCCAGGTCGCTCGGGCACTCTCCCACATGCCGAGCTGCTCGCTCATCAGCCTGGCAAGCACGCGCACGAACCGCTCGTCGCGGTCGTCGGGGTCGCCCGGCTGCGAACGCCCGAGTGTGCGAGTGAATCTCAGCGCGCCGCGCTGGCGGCCGTCCGGCAGCATCAGCGGAACATCGACGCTGCGCTCATCCCGCGCCTCGCCATCGACCGTCACAAGCCCCAGCGGCATCGGCGCCGCGGTCGCCCGCGTCTCCACGTAGGCGACGTCGGTCCCGAGCTCTTCGCGGGCGATCGCGACAAGTCGCTGGATGACCTTGTCCCACCCGGCGAGGTCGGCCGCGGCAGCGTCAAGCTCCGCGCCGTGACCGCCAGCCGTCGTCATCGCCCGTCCTTCCCACCGCGTGCCCGCTTCCCCTCTTTGTTCTCGGCGGATGCGCGGCGCAACTTTCGCGGAATCACAGCCGCGTTACATCCACGTAATCCCATCGGCACGGCCCCGTCAAGGACTGAAAGTCGCACTCTCGTGACGCAGCGCAATTGTCACCGGCCCGTCGGCGACCAGCTCGATCACCATGTGAGCCCCGAAGATGCCTCGAGCGACCGGAACTGACAGTGCCTCGCAGTAGGCCTCAAACAAGACCTCGGCGAGGTCGGGAGCAGCGGCTTTGATGAAGGACGGCCGACGCCCCTTCGAGGCGTCGGCGTACAGCGTGAACTGGCTGATGGCCAGCACCGCGCCAGCGACGTCGGCGACGCTTCGGTTCATCAGTCCTTGCTCGTCGGAGAAGATGCGCAGGTCGGTGGTCTTGGCCGCAAGCCAGCGGGCGTCCTCGACGGTGGAGTCGCGTCCTGCGCCGACGAGCGCGACAAGACCCTGGCCGATCTCGCCGACCGTGCGCCCATCGACCGTCACGGCCGCTCGAGTGACTCGCTGAAGCACCACCTGCATGAGTCTCACGCTATCGGACATACACTTGAGCGAGCCGCTGGACCCTCCAAGCGTGTCGAAGCTCCGACCGCGGGCCGGCAGGCTAGGAGCGTGATTCGAATGAGCGCCCATTCCGCCCACACCCCTGTCACCATCCATGATCTGCGCGGGTTCAAAGAGCGGGGCGAGCGATTCGCGATGCTGACCGCCTACGACGCGCTGACCGCTGAGATCTTCGATGCCGCGGGAGTCCCCGCGCTGCTGGTCGGCGACTCGCTGAGCATGGTGGTGCTGGGCCACGACTCGACGCTGCCGGTGACGATGGAGCAAATGCTGCATCACACCCGCGCCGTGACCCGCGGGGCGCGCCGGGCCCTGGTCATCGGCGACATGCCGTTCATGAGCTACCAGCTGTCCGCCGACGAGGGAGTTCGCAACGCCGCCCGGTTCCTGAAGGAGGCCGGGGCGCACGCGGTGAAGCTCGAGGGCGGAGCGCCGGTAGCCAGCCTGGTGGCGCGCATGACCGACGCGGGGATCCCCGTGATGGGCCACCTCGGGCTCACCCCCCAATCGGTTCGTCAGCTCGGCGGGTTCAAGGTGCAGGGCCGGACCGCCCAGTCGGCTGAGCGCATCGTCGCGGACGCCGCGGCTCTGGCGGATGCCGGCGCGTTCGCCGTCGTGCTCGAGTGCATTCCGGCCGAGGTGGCGCGACGGGTCACCGAGGCGGTCCCGATCCCCACCATCGGCATCGGCGCGGGGCCGCACTGCGACGGCCAGGTGCTCGTCGCCGACGACATGCTCGGCGTCACGGCGGGCCGGCTGCCGCGCTTCGTCAAGCAGTACGCCAACGTGCGCATGGCGATGACCGACGCGGCCAAGGCGTTCCAGGCCGAGATCGCCTCCGGCGACTACCCCGGGCCGGAGCACACCTACGAGTCGTAGCTCGGCCTGCCGTCCGCCGCGCACTCACCTAGGCACCCGCACCAGGCGCGGACGATCGAGATCTGTGTTGTCCACGACGATGTCGGCTCGCTGGGCGGGATCAGCCTCGAGCTGGGCGTTCAGCGCGCTGGTCGTGACGGGAGTGCTGTTCGCGGCCGGCATCTTGGCAGGGAGCCTCTAAGGAGCATCGCCATGGCCGAGCAGAACCCAAGCCGGAAGCTTCAGGTCCCACCATCCCCGCCGCGCCAGCCCGACAAGAGCGGACGGGGAGCGCTGTGATGCTCGCCGCTCGTCGTTGCGCACCCGGGGCTCGTAGGCAGGTCCATCACCACTACGCTCCTGAAACCATGGGCGCATCGCCGGCGTCCTATGAGCCATTGACACCCATCGCCGAGCGCCGGGGGGACCGATGCGCATGCGAACTGCACCTCCTCGATTGGCGGCTACGGTGCTCGCCGCCGTCCTGGCTGCGGCGGGATGCGGCGAAAAGATTGCGACCTCGCCGGCGGACGAGCCCTCGGCCACGGCCCCGGCACCGGCCGAGCCGTACGACGAGCCTGCAGTGGACCGCCCGCCTCCTGACTCGCCGTACGTCGCGGAGCTCGCTGCAGGTCTGAACGAGGCCGGCTACGACCTGTTCCAGATCGCCGCCGAGGAATCGGATTCGGACGTGGTGATCTCGCCCCTTTCGATCGGCATCGCGTTCGGCATGGCGGA
>DATKBU010000295.1:0-3304 GCA_035513815.1 Egibacteraceae bacterium | reverse complement strand
AGCCCCGATGAGTACGTCAACCTGGGCTCCGACTTCGACGCCAATCGCGTGGTCGAGTTCATGCAGCAGACGGAGGGACTGTACGAGTCGATCCGCGAGTGGTGGACGACCGCGGGGCACGACGCCGGCCGACTCCGGGTGAAGAACGGCGCCGGGCAGATGCGGGACGTGGGACGGCTGGCGCTGTTCGTCGGATATCAGCAGCTTGTCGATCGGCTCAAGACGACACTCGGCCAGCTCCAGAACGTGGCGAACCTGCAGCGCAGCCAGCAGATCCTGGCGCCTATCGGGCTGAAGCCGGATCCGTCGCCGCAGGTGTGGCTCGTCGGGTCGCTGTGTGGGGGCACCGGCGCGGGCATCTTCCTCGACGTGGCGTACATGCTGCGGGACCTCCTGCAGTCGCGCTCGACGTTCCTACCGAACGGGATCTTCGTGTTGCCGCAGGCGTTCATGCCGTCGCTCGTCGGCAAGGTCGACCTGCAGCGGCGGATCCAGGCGAACAGCTACGCCGCGCTGCTCGAGCTTGCCGAGCTGATGAACGTGGCGGAGCGCAGCAAGTTCGAGTTCTACCCCGATCAGCAGAACCGGGTCGCGCTCGAGTCGGCGTTCGCCCGGCGCAGCCCGGTCGCAGTCGGCGAGGGCGCCGGCCAGGGGCTGGTCGAGTCGCGACATCGCCCGCCGGAGGAATACACGCGCGCTGGCGGGGCGGGATATGGCGGGCCGGCCGAGCCGCACGCGAACGGTCACACGGCAGCGGCGGATCGCCCGCGGCTGCGGCCGCCATCAGTGCCGTTCGACCGGATCTTCCTCGTGGACCAGGAGAATGAAGGCTCAATCAGCTGGTCCACGATGGGCAGCGTGACCGACATGGTCGCGCAGGCGCTGCTTGTGAACATCGTCTATCGCCAGCAGATCGAGTGGGAAGAGCGCAACATCTACTTCACCGAGACGTACCCGGGGATCCCGAACGGCTGGCGCCACTTCAACTCGCTCGGGGCGAGCTCGCTTGTGCTGCTGCACGGCGAGGAACAGGACCTGTACACCCTGGCGGTCCAGCGGCGGCTGTGTGACGTGCTGCTGGATGGGAGCGGGGCAGCAAACGGCGGCGTCGAGGCGAGCTCGGTCGCGGCGGCCGCGTCCGGACGAGTCGACGAGGTGCTGGAGCTCTGTCGGGCTGAGGCGATACTCCGGGGTCTCAGGCCGGCTGGATTGGTGCATGGGATGCGGGGTGCCCGCCCGACGGCGAATGCGCGGGTGGAGTGGGAGACCGCGGCGCGGTATCACGAGTACTTGCGCTCCGAGCTGCGGGTGGTGCGGCAGGACGAGCTGACGCGGCTGGAGGAGGGCCAGCCGACAGCCGGCGCGGCGCTGCGCGAGCGGATCGAGTCGGCGATCGAGCAGCGCTGCTGGGAGATCTGCCGAGCCCGAGGGCTGCGCGCGGCGGAGAGCTGGGTCGCCAGCCTGGCGACGGAGATCGATCGCGCCTCGATGGAGCTGCAGCAGAGTGGGGCCGACGATGGCGCGAACGCCCGGGCGGCCGAGCGCGAACGGACGCTCAGCGACGACGCGCTGGAGCAGATCGAGGAGCGGCGCGGGGTGCTCCAGCGCCTCGACGGCATTCGGGGCTCGCTGTTCGAGCACCCGGCGCGCGCGGCGACATGGATCTGGGCACGCATGCGCGGCCGGGGCACCGACCTCGATCGGCTGTACGAGGAGGCCGATCGACGGATGACGATTGAGTTCGACGCGCACGTCGAACGCGTCTGCGCGCAGGAGGGCGCACGCGTCCTCGCCGGACTGCTGGGCGCGCGCGGGCAGCAGCGCGATCGGGCCGTCGTCTCGCGACTCGAGCGGCAGCTACAGGCGCGGCGGGCGGATGTCGAGGCGCTGGCGACACAGCTCGAGAGCGAGATCGCGGCGGCCAGCCGTCGGCTCGCGGCGGAGAGTGGCGATCCGGTCATCGACGGTCGGGTGGTCAGCGATCTACGCGACGCCGGCGACGAGCTGGCGCGCGAGCAGGTGGTCAAGGACCTGTGCGAGCTGCTCCGGACCGAGTTCATGCCGGAGCTGCGGGCGCGTCTGCTGGAGGCGTTCGGTCCGAGCTATGCCTGGCAGGTCGAAGACCTGCGGCAGAAGGTCGCCGAGCAGGCGGTGTCGGTGTATGTACGCTGGCTGTCGGAGACAACCGAGCAGTACGCCGCCGACGGTATCAAGGCGGACGTGACGCAGCTCAAAATGAAGCTGGCGCAGAGCCGCGCGCTTGTGAACTACACGCGCGAGGTGCGCGCCGAGGACCTGTGCCCGCATTTGCGGCGGGTGTTCGTGGCGGACTCGCGCAGCTTCTGGTCGCGGTATGGCGGGGCGATGGCGGAGGAGAAGTTCCACGCCGCGGACTGCTACGCAACGCGGAACCCGCTCCGGGTGGACGTGTACCAGGCGGTGTACGGGCTGCCGGCCTCGCTGCTGACGCACATCGAGGAGTACGGGCGGGTGTACGAGGAGCTGTTCACGAAAGCGGAGCAGGGCCAGGCCTGCCCGCTGCACATTCACCGGGACTGGAACCGGCGGGAGACGCGGCCGGCGGCGGGGACGCTGGCTTAGGTAGGACGCGCGTGTCAAACGTGTCGATCTTGGGGCGAAGCGAGGGATAGTTCGCGGTTGAGGCGGGTCGCGGATCCTTCGCTTCGCTCAGGATGACAGTTTGTTTCGCAGTCCTGTTAGGTCCGACTTACCTCGAGGGGGTCTCACCCGGGAACTGGACAAGTCCCGTCCGCAGCGCGTGGATGACTGCCTGCGTTCGATCGTTGACCCGCAGCTTGGCGAAGATGTTGCTGATCCGATTCTTGACCGTCTTTTCGCTGAGGATCAGGCGGGCGGCGATCTCCTTGTTGCTCATGCCCTCGGCGGCGAGACGAAGCACCTCCATCTCTCTGGGAGTGAGCGCTTCGTACGGGATGCCTTCCGACGGCTCGGCGGACCGATCGAACCTGCTCAGGAGCTTGGTGGCGATGGCGGGGCTGAGGAGCACCTCGTCCCGCGCGGCGGCTTCGATGGCGTGCCTGAGATCTTCGGGCTCGGCGCCTTTGGGCACGTAGCCGCGCGCTCCGGCGCGCATCCCAGAGAAGATCGACTCCGCGTCGTCGAACATCGTCACCAGGATGATGCCAATGTGCGGGTTCTCCCGGAGGATCTGTTTGGTCGCCTCGATTCCACCGAGGCCGGGCATCTTGATGTCCATAAGGATCAGATCGGGCACGAGCGTCTCCGCCAGCGCCACCGCTTCAGGGCCGGTGGCCGCCTCGCC
>DATKBU010000294.1:0-5678 GCA_035513815.1 Egibacteraceae bacterium | reverse complement strand
TATGGCCAGCTCGCCTGGGCGCTCCGCAGCGACCCGAGGGTCGTGGTCATGGATCGGGTCAACGTGCGTCACCTCGCACCGGATGATGTCCCCGGCCCGCCGCCTGACCTGGTGGTAGCGGATCTGTCGTTCATTTCGCTGACGCTGGTGCTGTCGGCCCTGCGGGCGGCCGCCGCCGCGGAGGCGGATCATCTGCTGCTGGTCAAGCCGCAGTTCGAGGCCGGACCGGACCTGGTCGGCAAAGGCGGAGTCGTTCGCGATCCGCAGGTGTGGGAGCAGGCGATGGCAGCGGTCGCCCATGAAGGGGCCAATGTGGGGTTGGGCCTGACGGCAGCTGTCCCCTCGCGCCTTCCGGGCCCGGCGGGCAACGTGGAGTTCTTTCTGCATCTGCGCGCTGACGGTGAGCGCGACATCGCGTCAACCGTCAGGGATGCCGCAGCCAGCGGCCGCGGGCTGGCTGGCCGGTAGAGTGAGGCCGTGAGCGTCGGGACAGCGCAGCGGCAAGCTGACCGGGCCGCCTCGCCTCGGGCGGTCGGCCTCGTCGTCCACAGCGGCCGCGCTGAGGCGCTTCAGGCCGCGGAGCAAGCGGCGCGGCACTTGCGCGATGCCGGCATCAAGGTGCTCGGCTGCGCTGACGACCAATGGCCGCCCGATGTCGTCGAGGTGCGTGATCCGCGGGGCTTCGCCTCGTCGGTCGACCTGGCTTTGGTTCTCGGCGGTGACGGGACGTTCCTTCGCGCTGCGTACCTGGTGCGCGACTTCGGCGTCCCGCTGCTGGGCGTCAATCTAGGCCGGGTCGGCTTTCTCGCAGATGTCGAGGCGGACGACCTTGGTCAGGCGCTGGACCGCATCCAGACGGGGGACTTCTCCATCGAGGAGCGCATGACGCTTGCGGTCGAGGTTCGAGGCCCTGATGGGGCGCGCGTCGCATCCAGCTGGGCGCTGAACGAGGCATCGATCGAACGGACCAGCCCACAGCGGCTGATCGTGCTCGAGGTGCGCGTCGGCGACACGATCCTGGCTGACATCCCCGCGGACGCCGTGATCTGTGCGACGCCGACCGGCTCCACCGCATACGCCTTCAGTGCAGGCGGGCCCATCCTTTCGCCGCTGGTCGAGGCGATCCTCCTCGTCCCCGTCGCCGCCCACTCTCTGTTCAATCGCACCATCGTGATCGACCCCGGCGAGTCCCTGGAGGTGCGACCGGTCGGCCGAGATCGACAATGCCTGGTCGGCCTCGACGGGCGAGAGAGCCTGTCGGTGCCGCCCCGCGGATCGGTGGGCATCTCGCGAGGAGCCAAACCCGTGCGGATGGTGCGGCTCAGCGAGTTCGACTTCTACGCCCGAGTCCGCGACAAATTCGGTCTGCGCTGACGTGCTCGAGGAGCTGTACATCCGCGACGTCGGCGTCATCGATGAGGTGACGCTGCGCCTGCAGCCGGGCCTGAACGTCCTCACCGGGGAGACCGGCGCCGGCAAGACGATGGTCGTGTCCGCCCTTGAGCTGCTGATCGGCGGTCGCGCCGACGCCGACAGGGTGCGCGCCGGCGCGTCCGTCGCGGTCGTCGAGGGCCGGCTGCGCCCTGCGCCCTCGGGAGCGTCGCAGTGGCTGGGCGAGGGTGATGAGGACCTTGTCGTCTCGCGTGAGGTCGCGCGGGAAGGGTCCGGCGGGGGCCGCAGCCGCGGGCGTCTCGGCGGGCGCTTGGCGCCCGCGTCCGCGTTGGTCGAGATCGTCGGCGCGGCGGTCGAGGTTCATGCCCAGTCGGACACGACCAGGCTGTCGCTGCCGGCTGTGCAGCGTGAGCTGCTAGACCGCTCCGGCGGCGACCCCGTCGCGCTGGCGCGCAAGCGCTTCACCGAGTCCTACGACGCGTGGCGGGCGGCGGCCACCGAGCTGGACGACCTGCGTGGAGATGAGCGCGACCGGGCTCGCGAGGTCGATCGGCTGGCCTTCGAGCTGGGCGAGATCGACCAGGTCGCGCCGCAGCCGGGGGAGGAGGAGACCATCGCCGCGGAGCTGGAGCGCTTGGAGCACGCCGAAGCGCTCACTGAGGCGGCCGCCGGCGCGGCCTCGGCCTTGGCCGACGACGGGGGCGGCCGCGACGCCCTCGGCTCCGCGGTCGCGGCGCTGCGACGAGTGGCCAGCCACGATGAAGCCCTGGGAGCTCTGCTCGGGCGGGCGGAAGGACTGGCGGCGGAGGTCCAGGATCTGGCGGTCGAGCTGGCCGGCTACGCCGAGCGTCTCGAGCTGGATCCCCAGCGGCTGGAGGAGCTGCGAGACCGACGCGGCCGGCTATCTGCGCTGTGCCGCAAGTACGGCCCGGATGCCGCGGCGGTCGCCGCCTACGCGGATGAGGGTCGCGCTCGCCTGCGAACGCTGCAGGGGGGCGAGGCCCGGGCGAAGGAGCTGCAGCAGCACGTCGAAGGGCTGCGCGACGCGATGGAAGGGGCCGCCGCGGAGCTGACCGCGGCGCGCCAGTCAGCGGGGCAGCGCCTCGCGGCGGCGGTCGAGGGGCATCTGGCGGATCTGGCCATGGCGGGCGCTCGGATGGACGTGAGCCTCGAGCCGATCTCGCCAGGGCCGACGGGCGCCGACCAAGTCTCGTTTCAATTGGCGGCAAACCCGGGCGAGGCGATGCTGCCATTGGCGAAGGCGGCCTCGGGCGGCGAGCGCAGCCGCGTCGCGCTGGCGGTTCGCCTGGCCCTGACCGAGGCGGATGAGACCGCGGTCGTGGTGTTCGACGAGGTCGACGCGGGCATCGGCGGTCAGACCGCGCTGGCGGTCGGCGAGAAGCTCGCACGGCTCGCGAGATCCCGTCAGGTCCTGTGCGTGACGCATCTTCCGCAGCTGGCCGCGTTCGCCGACGCCCACTTCGCGGTCTCGAAGTCCAGCGCGTCCGGGCGGACCGTCGCCGCGGTGCGCGCGCTGGACGAGCCGCAGCGGATCACGGAGCTGTCGAGGATGCTGTCGGGGGCCTCCGACAGCCAGGTGGCCGCAGACCACGCCGCGGAGCTTCTCGCCGGCGCTCGCCAGGCCCTGGCAGCCGGGTAGCTGCGATCTTTTCGGTTGGCCATCGCGCCGGCGATCGGGCACCATACCCGGCTGAGCATTCCTCGCCATCGCGAGCATCCCCGACTGTTCGGAGCCGACGGCTCTTGCCTGCCACTGACATGCGCGCACTCGGCCGCCTGGGAGCGGGCGCGCCTCCGCCTGACCCCAGGCGCCGGCGCGCCGTGCGGCGCGCCACAGGGCCGGTCACGTCCCGGCGCGTGCCGGCGCCAGTCGTCGTCGCCATCCTGCTCGCGGCGGCGCTGCTTGGATGGATCTGGCTGACATGGAACACCCAGAGCGACCCTGAGGCCGCGCTGGCATCGCTGCCCGCTGCCCCCTCGCCGTCCGCGCAGTCAACCGCCGTGCCCGGAAGTGATCGGCTGGCGCAGGGCGGCCTTGCTCTCGGCGCGGTTCGCCACGACGCCGCCCCGGCGTTCGCCGAAGTTGATGGCCTAGTCCTGCGACTGCCTGATCCGAAGACGATCCTTGTGGCGTTTCACGAAGCGAGCCGGGCCGAGGCGCTCGCCCTCACGCCGCTCGGCCAGCTGATCGCCAACGACAATCCGAGCAAGTTCACCGCGGGGGAGGATGTCGAGGGTCCGGGGTACCGGGTGCTCACATCGCGAGGAAGGCCGCGGCCGGCCACGAGCGCCGCCGACCTCGTCTTGCCCTCGGGGGCCACAGTGAGCGCGCCGGTCAGCGGCACCGTCGTCGAGGTGCTGGAGTACTCCCTGTACGGTCGGCTGCACGACTGGCGCGTGGTGATCTCACCGGCGGACCGACCCGGGCTGGCAGTGGTCCTCATTCATCTGCAGGCGCCCGCGGTGGCGGTGGGCGACGTCGTCGAGGCCGGGGTCACCCCGCTGGGCACGGTGCGCCAGCTTCCGTTCCGCAGCCACGTCGACGACTACACGGGCGCAGCGCATCCCCACACGCACCTCGAGGTCAAGGCGGCGGTCGCGCCCGAGCTGCCTGATCCCAACACTCCGGCGGCGCAGGCCAGCGAGGATCTCGACATCGATCTGTGACGTTCCCGGGGACCGTCGCAGCGGGTGATTGAGTCGTGATCGGCCGGGGTGCTACCGTGGTCCGAGGCCGCGCAGGTCGGTGCCCTTCCCCACCGGATGACGGAGGTTGAAGCGTGGCCAAGCACATTCTCGTCACGGGGGGCGTCGCTTCGTCGCTCGGCAAGGGCATCACCGCGGCGTCGCTGGGGCGGCTGCTCAAGGCGCGCGGTCTGCGCGTGACGATGCAGAAACTCGATCCGTACGTCAATGTCGACCCTGGCACCATGAACCCGTTCCAGCACGGCGAGGTGTTCGTGACTGAGGACGGCGGGGAGACCGACCTCGACCTCGGCCACTACGAGCGCTTCATCGACGAGAACCTGCGCCGCACGTCCAGCGTCTCCACAGGGCAGATCTACTCGACGGTCATCGCCAAGGAGCGAAAGGGCGACTACGTCGGGGAGACCGTCCAGGTCATCCCGCACATCACCAATGAGATCAAGAGCCGGATCCTGGCGCTGGCCGACGACGCTGACGTTGTCATCACGGAGGTGGGCGGCACCGTCGGGGACATCGAGGGCCTGCCGTTCCTGGAGGCCATTCGCCAGCTGCGCTACGACGTGGGCCGGGAGAACATCTGCTACGTGCACTGCGCGCTGGTGCCGTTCATCGCCCCGACCGGCGAGCTGAAGACCAAGCCGGCGCAGCACTCGGTGCGCGAGCTGCGCAGCATCGGGATCCAGCCGGACGCGGTCGTGTGCCGCAGCGACCGCCCGCTGTCGGGAGAGTTGAAGCGCAAGATCGCACTGCTGTCCGACGTCGACATCGAGGGCGTGGTCAGCGCGCACGATGCCGAGAGCCTCTACACCGTGCCCTTGATGCTGCGCGACGAGGGCCTGGACGATTTCATCGTCCGACGCCTCGGCCTCGATCCGGCTGTCGAGCCTGACCTTGCCGAGTGGACCGCGATGGTGCACCGCGCCCTCAATCCTTCTGACGCGGTGCGGATCGCGGTGGTCGGCAAGTACGTGTCGCTGCCCGACGCGTATCTGTCCGTCGTCGAGGCGCTGACCCACGCCGGCATTCATCATGGCGTCGAAGTCGAGATCCAATGGGTGTCCGCCGACGATCTGTCATCGCCCGGCGCGGTGGAGCGGACCCTGACCGGCGCGCACGGGATCCTGGTCCCCGGCGGCTTCGGGGTCCGTGGGATCGAGGGCAAGATCGCCGCCGCCAGGCACGCCCGCGAGCGCCTCGTTCCCTACCTCGGCATCTGCCTGGGCCTGCAGGTCGCCGTGATCGAGTTCGCCCGTCACGTCGTGGGGCTGACCGAGGCCCATTCCAGCGAATTCGCCGCTGAGTGCCCGGACCCGGTCGTCGATCTCATGGGCGATCAGCGCGACGTCACCGATCTGGGCGGCACGATGCGGCTGGGCCTCTACCCCTGCAAGGTCGTGGCCGGAACGCGCGCAGACGCGGCGTACGCCGAGCCTGTGGTGTACGAGCGCCACCGCCATCGCTGGGAGGTCAACAACCGCTACCGCGCGCGCCTGGCGGAGTCGGGGATGGTCTTCAGCGGACTGTCACCGGACGATCGGCTGGTCGAGATGGTCGAGCTG
>DATKBU010000293.1:0-8523 GCA_035513815.1 Egibacteraceae bacterium | reverse complement strand
TCGCTGCTGCTCCTGTTGACGGCGCTCTGGATCGCGATGGCCTACGCAGGCGGCATTGAGGCGATGCAGGACAACCTTGCGTGGTGGACCGCCGGATCAGCGGTCGTCGCGATGTTCGTCGGCGGCATGCTCGCCGGCTGGCTGTCCGGGGTGCCCGGCGCCGGCTCCGGGTTCTTCAACGGACTCGCAGTCTGGGCGCTGATCCTGATCGCGTCGCTACTCATCGGCGTCCCGGGAGCGCTGCAGGCCGCGAATCTCGACGCGATCACGGTCAATGGCGCGGAGGTGGAGCTGGCGACGCAGGGCAACGCGCTGTGGGCCACGTTCTTCTCGCTGTTGATCGGCGCGCTCGCGGCAGGGCTCGGCGGCGCGATCGGAGGCGCAGTGACGCGTCCCGCCTTCGCGCAAGCCGCCCAGCATGTCGAGCGCGATGAGCGGCGCGTCCGCCGGGACGAGCGCGACCGCGATGACGAGCGCTACCGCGACCGCGATGACGAGCGCTACCGGGACCGGCCGATGGCAGCTCGCGACGAGCATCTCCACGACCGCCCTGTGGTGACCGACCGAGACACTCCGCGCCCGGCGCCCAGCGGCGCCGACTACGCGTCCGAGCGCGCCTATGACGACGAGGAGGACGCGGACCGCACGTTCGACCGGACCGCCCGCGAAGAGCGCACGATCGATCTTCGCGAAGAGGAGGCGGGGCGCCGTCGCGAGCCGTAGGCTCCGCGGCGACTCGGCGAAACCGCGCCCGCGCTTGAGGTGATCTCAGGCGCGGGCGCCGGCCTGTGCGGCCACGGGGGGGCGTCACGCGATGACGGTCGGCACCCCATCGCCGCGCTCGGAGCGGATCTCGTCGGCCACCTCGTTGGCCAGCTCGACCAGACTCGCCACAATCTGGTCCTCCGGCACCTGGCCGACCACCTGGCCCTTGTACAGCAGCTGGCCCTTGCCCTTGCCGGCGGCGACGCCCACATCGGCCTCGCGCGCCTCTCCGGGGCCATTGACGATGCAGCCCATCACCGCGACGCGCAGCGGCACATCGATTCCCTCCAGCGCCGCCTGGACCTGCTCTGCCAGCGTGTACACGTCCACCTCGGCGCGCCCGCAGGAGGGGCAGGACACGACATCGAGCCCCCGCTCACGCAGATGGAGCGCCTCGAGGATGCCGATCCCCGCCTTGACCTCCTCCACAGGATCAGCCGACAACGAGACGCGGATGGTGTCGCCGATGCCCTCGGCCAGCAGCGTCCCGATCCCCACCGCTGATTTCAGAACCCCCGTCTTCAGCGGTCCCGCCTCGGTCACCCCGAGGTGCAGCGGATAACCACAGCGCTCGGCCAGGAGCCGATAGGTCTGGATCATCACCCACGGATCCGAGTGCTTGACCGAGATCTTGATATCGAAGAAGTCGACCTCTTCGAGTAGGCGAGCCTCGTTCAGCGCCGACTCCACGAGCGCCTCGGGCGTCACACCGCCGTGCTTGGCGAGCACGACGTCCTCCAGCGAGCCGCCGTTCACCCCGATCCGGATCGGGACCCCTCGCTCCCGCGCCGCGTCGCCGATCACCCTGACCTTCTCGTGCTTGCGGATGTTGCCGGGATTGATCCGCACTCCGGCGCAGCCCGCCTCCAGTGCCGCCATCGCGTACTTCCACTGGAAGTGGATGTCGGCGATCACCGGCACGGTCGACTTGGCGGCGATGGCGGCCAGCGCGTCGGCATCCTCCTGCCGCGGGCACGCCACCCGCACGATGTCGACGCCCGCGGCGTTGAGCGCGGCGATCTGCTGCAGGGTCGCATCGACATCATGGGTCGGCGTCGTGGTCATCGACTGCACGCTGATCGGAGCGCCGTCGCCGATCTCGACCGTGCCGACCTTGATGCGCCGCGTCGGCCGGCGCTCGGGCGGCCGCGGCGCGGCGGAAGCCGGCGCGGTCGCCGCCGAGTCGACGCCGATCAATGGCAGCGCAGTTCCCACGGTCCGGGTCAGCCTTTCACTCGATACTCCACCCGCCAGGCTACTGGAGCAGGTCCCCCAGGGGCTTCGTGATGTCCAGATAGAGCGCGATCACATTGAGGATGACGAAGAACAGGACGACGGCGATCGCGATGGGTGTGATCACCGCCGGATCCAGACGCCAGGTGGCCGGACGGCCGCGCACCCGGCGCACGCCGTTGACGCCCTGCTCGATGAGGAGAACGGCGACATGCCCTCCATCCAGTGGCGGCAGCGGGGCCATGTTGAGCACACCGAAGATGATGTTGAGCGCCACGAGCAGGACCAGCAGCGCGAACAGGTCGCCGGAGGCGCCGAACGCCGAGAAGATCTGTCCCGCGCCCACGAGGCTGATCACCCCGCCGGCCTCTGGATCGCGGGGGGCGTCCTCCTCAAGCTGGCCCAGCCACTGGCCCAGACCCGTCGGGCTCAGCGCTTGGACGACCCCGCCCATGGTGAGCTGCGTCAAGCGTGGCACCGAATAGTCACCGACGAACACGCCGCGCGCCGCGGCCCCGACGGACATCGGGACATCCGAGACCACGGGCCCGACGCCCAGGAAGCCGCCGGGCTCGCCGGTCGGCTTTGTGTCGGCGATGGTCGACGTCAGTGTCAGGCGCCGGCCGTCGCGTAGCACTTCCACCTGGACCGTCTCGCCTGGCCGGTCGTTGACGGCGGCGCTCACCGCGTCGAAATCCTCGGTCGGGACGCCCGCGATGCTCAGGATCTCGTCGTCCGGCTGGAGCCCAGCGGCCGCGGCCGGACTGTCGTCGACGACCTGACTGACCTGGCTGGTTCCGGTCGGCAGCCCGACGAATGCGAGCGCCGCGAACATCAGCGCGAACGCGAGGATGAAGTGCGTGACCGATCCTGAGACCAGGACGATGAAGCGCTGCCACGCCGGCTGGGTGTAGAACGCGCGGCTGCGATCCTCTGGCGGGACCTCCTCGTGCTCGCTCATCCCGGAGATCTTGACGAACCCGCCCGCCGGGATCCCCTTGACGCCGTACTCAGTCTCGCCCTTGCGGAACGACCACAGCGTCGGGCCGAAGCCGAGGAAGAACTTCTCGACCTTCATGCCGAACGCCTTGGCGGTGATGTAGTGGCCGAACTCGTGGAACATGATCACCACGATCAGGCTCACGACGAACAGGGCGACGTACATGCGCTCTCCTTACTCCGACAGCCGGGCTCGGGCACGCCAGCGAGCCCACTGCTCGGCCGCCAGCACGGTCTCGAGGTCCGTCCCCGCCTCCGGTTGGTGCTCCTCCAAGACTGCCTCCACGATCGCCGGAATGCCGAGGAAATCGATGCGGCGGTCGAGGAACGCGCTGACGGCCTCCTCGTCGGCCGCGTTGAACACGCCGGGGGCCGTTCCTCCTTGGAGGCCTGCGGCTCGCGCGATCCGGATCATTGGAAAGGTCTCGGCATCCACAGGCTCGAACTGCAGGTTCACCGGCGAGCGCCAGTCCATCTGCGCAACGGCGCTGTCGAGGCGCTCAGGCCACCCAAGCGCCAGCTGGATCGGCAGGCGCATGTCCGGCGGGCTGAGCTTGGCGATCGTGGCCCCGTCGCGGAACTCCACCATCCCGTGGACGATCGACTGCGGATGCACGACCACCTCGATCCGCTCGTAGGGAATGCCGAAGAGGACGTGTGCCTCAATCACCTCCAGCCCTTTGTTCGCAAGAGTCGCGGAGTCGACGGTGATCCTCGCGCCCATGTTCCAGGTCGGGTGCGACAGCGCGTCGTCGACCGTCACCGAGCCGAGCTCCTCGCGGCTGCGACCTCTGAACGGACCGCCGCTGGCAGTCAGGATGAGCCGCTCGACCTCGTGCTCGCGGCCCGCGCGCAGGCACTGCGCGAGGGCGCTGTGCTCACTGTCCACCGGCACGAGCTGATCTGGCCGCTGCACCGCGCTCATGACCAGTTCGCCGCCGACGATGAGAGATTCCTTGTTGGCCAGCGCAACCCTGCTGCCCGCCTTCAGCGCCGCCAGCGTCGGCAGCAGCCCGCGGGAGCCGACCATGCCGTTGAGGACGATATCGGCCGGGCCGTCGTCGCCGCCGGCGGCCAGCGCGGCGGCAGCGTCCTGACCTGACAGGACCTCGATGTCTCCTCCGAAGGCATCTCGCACCTGAGCCGCCGCGGCGGCGTCAGCCAGCGCGACGCGTCGGGGGCGGTGCTCCTTGGCTTGAGCGATCAGGAGCTCCGCGTTCGATCCGGCGGCAAGCCCTGCCACCCGGAAGCGCTCGGGATGGGTCGCCAGCACATCCAGCGCCTGCCTGCCGATCGAGCCAGTGGATCCCAGCACGGTGACCGTGATCGCGCCTGAGCCGTCCGCCGCCCAGGTCATCGCTCGTCCTCAACGACCAAGGTGTCCCGACGTTGAGCCCGGGCCCCGGCGGCGATGCGCTCCGCAGCTCCCTTGGCGGCCGGAAGCATTCGACCGCTGCCCATCGCATAGTCGGCGTACAGCTGACCGCACGCCGCATCGATCTCTCCCCCGCGGTTGCGCCGGACGGTCGCGGGGACGCCAGCGGCATCGAGGATCGCGGCGAACTGCCGCTGTCGCTGCGGCGGCGGCGCGCGCCACCCCACCCCCGGCGTGGGGTTCATGGGTATCAGGTTGACGTGCGCCCCCAGCCCGCGCACAAGCGCGGCGAGCTGCCGGGCATGCTCGGGCGCGTCATTGACCTCGGCGATCAGCACGTACTCGAACGTCAGTCGGCGTCCGGTCGCGGCGAGATAGTCAGCGCAGGCGTCCATCAGCTCGGACAGCGGGTGCTGGCGGTTGACGGGCACGAGATCGTCGCGCAGCTGATCATTCGGCGCGTGGAGGCTGACCGCGAGCGTGATCGGCAGACCCAGCTCGGCGAGTCGGCGAATCCCAGGTGTCAGCCCTACCGTGGAGACCGTGATCGCGCGAGCGGACAGATTGAAGCCGCTGCCTGCGCCGTCCCGCCCGCACAGCCATCGGACTGCGGCGATCGTCGCGTCCAAGTTGGCCAGCGGCTCGCCCATGCCCATGAACACGACATTGGTGACGTGATCGGGCGCCCCCGGGACGGCCAGGTCGCCTGCGGCGAGCAGCCGCTGCATCACCAGCACCTGGCGGATGACGGCGCCGACGTCCAGCTGCCCGCGAAAGCCTGCCTGGCCCGTGGCGCAGAACGGGCATCCCATCGCGCATCCGGCCTGGGTCGACACGCAGACCGTGGCACGCCCCTTGCTGCCTCGGCGGGCCGGATACAGCATCAGCACGCTCTCCACCGCCTCGCCGCCGAAGTCGAGCAGGACCTTGTGCGTCAGACCCGAGTCGGCGCTGCTGCGACGCAGGATCGCCGGCGGTGGCGCGAGCGCGGACGACAGGCGCCGCCGCAGCGCCGCGGGCAGATCCGTCATCGCGTCCGGGTCGTCGACGCCTCGCGCCAGCCAGTCCTTGATCTGACGCGCGCGAAAGGACGGCTCGCCAGAGAGCAGCTCGGCCAAGCCCTCATCATCGAGGTGATAGGGATCGATCATTCGTGCGGACAGTCCCGCTCACATGCCAAGAGCGCGCAAGGTCAGCTCGGCCGCGGGGAACGCGAAGAGCAGTGCGTCGACCCGATCCATGATGCCACCGTGCCCTGGGAGAATCGCGCCGAGGTCCTTGACTCCCAGGTCGCGCTTGACCAGCGACTCGGAGAGGTCGCCCAGCGTCGCCGCCACGGTGATCACCGCCCCGAGGATGAGCGCCGAGCGCAGGTCGAGCAGGGGGGTGAGCCAGGCGACGACGGTCGCAACCGCGAGGACTGTCCCAAGACCGCCAGCGAAGCCCTCCCACGTCTTGCCGGGGCTGATCGCCGGCGCCAGAGGGGTGCTCCCGAAGCGAACGCCCCAGCCGAACGCCGCGATGTCGTTGACGACGGTCAGCCCGACCACGGTCGCCACCAGCCAGCGTCCAGTGCCCTCCCGCGCCAGCAGGAGCCCTGCGAAGCTGGCGAGCAGGGGAACCCACAGCGTGACCAGGCAGGTTGCCCCCAGCGCTGCAAGGATCCGTTCACTGCGGCCTTCCCGGATCGCGCGATGAGCAGCCGCGTCGACCAGCAGCCACACCACCACCCCGAGCAGCAGCAGCATCAGCCCCAAGGACTGGCCGGAGCGCCCGCTGGCGTAGGCGCCGAACACCATCACCACGCCCGCGCCGACGGCGACCGGCGTGGCGGGACGCAGATCCCGAGCGCGCAAGCCGACATCCAGCTCGAGGAGCGCGACCACCACGACAGCGGCGACCAGCGCCAGGAACGCGTAGGGATGGGCGAACAGGCTGATGAGGAACGCCGCCCCCAGCGCGAGGCCAGTCGCGATGGCCGTCGGAAGGTCCCGTCCCAGCGGTCGTCGCGAGCGGCCCGTCTTCGATCGCGGCGGCGACGCGGGGGAGTCCATAGAGCGCGCTGGCAGAGGCCTAGACCTCCAGCAGCTCACGCTCCTTGTTGCTCAGCAGGGTGTCGATCTCGGATACGAAGCGGTCCGTCAGATCCTGCAGCGACTTGTCGGCGCGGTGCGCCTCGTCCTCGGCGATCTCGCCCGCTTCGGCCATCTTCGCGATATCGCTCTTGATGTGCCGCCGGACGTTGCGCACCGAGACGCGGCCCTCTTCGGCCCGCTCGCGCGCGAGACGCACGAACTCTTTGCGGCGCTCCTCGGTCAGCTCTGGGAATGCGAGCCTGATCACGTTGCCGTCGTTCGAGGGATTCAGACCGAGATCGGCGGACTGGATGGCGCGCTCGATCTCCTTCAGCGCCGAGCGATCGTAGGGGGTGACCAGCAGCAGCCTCGGCTCCGGGACGCTGACCCCTGCCAGCTGCTGCAGCGGCGTCGGCGAGCCGTAGTACTCGACCGGCAGATCGGTGATCAGGCCGGGATTGGCGCGCCCCGTGCGCACTTTGCCGAACTCGCTGCGCGTGTGCTCCACAGCGGCGCTCATCTTCTGCTCCGCCTCGTTGAGACTGTCGGCGATCACCGCTGCTCCTTGTCTGTCCCGTCCGGCGCCCGACCGCTGTCCGCATCAGCGTGCACCAGCGTGCCGATCCGCTCGCCGAGCACAACGCGGCGGATGTTCCCCTCCTCCAGCAGCTTGAAGACGATGATCGGCAGGCGGTTGTCCATGCACAGCGAGATCGCCGTGGCGTCCATGACGCCGAGCCCTCGGCTCAGGACATCGAGGTACGACAGGGTCTCGAAGCGCTTCGCGCCGGGGTGACCCATCGGGTCCCGGTCGTAGACGCCGTCGACCTTGGTGCCCTTGAGGATGGCTTCTGCGCCGATCTCCAGCGCGCGCTGCGCCGCCGCAGTGTCCGTCGAGAAGTACGGGGCGCCCAGGCCTGCGGCGAAGATCACCAGCCGACCCTTCTCGAGATGGCGGATCGCCCGCCGCCGGATATACGGCTCGCACATCTCCTGCATGCTGACAGCCGACTGGACCCGGGTCTGGAGGCCCTGCTTCTCGCAGGCGTCTTGGAGCGCCAGCGCGTTGATCACCGTCGCGAGCATGCCCATGTTGTCGGCGCTGGAGCGGTCCATGCCGGTGGCCTGCGGCGATGTGCCGCGGAAGATGTTGCCCCCGCCGACCACCACGCCGACCTGGACGCCGAGGTCGTTGACGTCGGCAAGCTGGCCGGCGATCGAGTTGACGACCTTCGGGCTGATGCCGTCCACCTCGTCGGCGAACGCCTCACCGGAAAGCTTCAGCAGGACCCGCGCGTACTTCTGTCGCTCAGACAACCTTCGCTCCCAGGTCGGCTCGCCGAAGCATACCGGCGCGGGGACGACTCGGCGTCGGCCGGCGCTACTCCCCTACCTTGAAGCGAGCGAACCGACGCACCTCGATCTTCTCACCGCTGGTGCGCTGGAACTCGCTGATGAGATCGGCGACCGTGAGCTTGTCGTCCTTCACGAATGCCTGATTCAGCAGCACCTTCTCCTTGAAGAACGCGCTGATCTTGCCTTCGACGATCTTGTCGACGATGGGCTCGGGCTTGCCCTCATCCAGCGCCTGCTTGCGGGCGAACTCGCGCTCCTTGGACAGCAGAGCCTCATCGATCTCCGCTTCCGCGACGACCGCGGGACTCATCGCCGCGATGTGCAGCGCGATGTCGTTGGCCAGGGCCTTGAACCCCTCGCCCTTGGCGACGAAGTCGGTCTCGCAGTTCAGCTCCACCAGCACGCCGACCTTCGGCGGGAGTCCGGGGGTCGGCGCATGCAGGTAGGCGTGGACGAGCCCTTCCGAGGCGATCCGGCCGCCCACGCGGTCGCCCATCTTGGCGCCGGTCCGCTCACGCACGAGGTCGGCCGCTTCGTCGAAGTCGCCGTCTGCGTCCACCAGCGCCTTCTTGGCGTCCATCATCCCCGCGCCGGTCGCGTCGCGGAGTCGCTTCACATCTGCTGCGGTGAACTCGGGCACAGTCGATTCCTCCTTGTTGCACGCCGGGGCCCGTCCGCGTGGCGGGACGGCAGCGCTCGGGCGGGCCGTGTCCAGCCCGC
>DATKBU010000292.1:0-2636 GCA_035513815.1 Egibacteraceae bacterium | reverse complement strand
ATCGCGTGACGTTTCGCAGCACGTCCCAGCACGCGCTTTCCGCCGGCGACGACCGAGCCACCTCGAAGCGGCCGACTTCGTTGGCGTGTCGCGCCCTTGCATCTCCGAGGCAGCTGCTGAAACCGGCCGACGCGGAACCCTCGCCCAGGACCGTGTTTGCCCGCAGTGTCGACCGCGCGGATCACGTGATGCATTGGTGCGTCGCAATGCTGCACTCATGCAGGGCGCTACAGCACCAGGCCCCGTGCCGCAGCGAAGACCTGCGACCGTTCGTCGAGTTTCGCGTCAGGGCGGCGTCACAAGACCAGACCGGGTGGGTGAACTACCTGGGTGCCAGATCTCAGGTTCTCGAACCAGGACGTGAACGCATGGAGTTCAGACCCGACCTAACCGCGACGCCTGAGCGGCTGTGGAGCACCGCGCAGCTCGCTGAGTACCTGGGCGTCCCCATCAAGACGATCCACCAGTGGCGCTACATGCAGAAGGGCCCGCGCGGCTTCCGCGTCGGCCGCCACATACGGTTCCGCCCCGCCGACGTCCGCGCGTGGGAGAACGAGCGACTCGACGAGGCGTCCGCCTAGGCCGATCCCGTCGCTTCGGGGCCCAAGGACATCCACAGCACAGGCGGCCCCTGCAGCGTGGCCGTCCCACCCCCGGCGTACCGTTGCGTCACCTGGCGGCGGAGGTGTGACCAGGAGGGTTCCCATGGCATCCATCCGCAGGCGTCCCGGCCGGCCGAGCCCCTGGGAAGCGGTGTACCGCGACCCGAGCGGGCGGCAGCAGACACGGTCGTTCCGTCGCAAGTCCGACGCGCAACGATGGCTCGACGAGCAGACAGCGGCGATCGTCACCGGGCAGTACATCTCCCCCGCCGCCGGCAGGGTGACGGTCCGCGACTACGGCGAGCAGTGGCGCGCAGCGCAGGTGCACCGCTCGTCGACCGCCGACCGGATCGAGTCCATCCTCCGGCTGCACGTCTACCCGCTGCTCGGCGAGCGGCGCATCGCCACCGTGCGGCCGTCCGACATCCAGGCATGGGTGAAGCGGCTGCTCGTCGAGCACCGGCTCGCGCCGTCCACCGTCGCGGTCGTGCACGGCGTGCTCGCGTCGATGTTCAAGGCGGCCGTGCGCGACCGCATGGTGGCTGTCTCCCCGTGCGAGGGGACCCGACTGCCCGAGAACCATCGGCAGCCCGTGGTGCCGCTGGCGGTCGAGCAGGTGCTCGCGCTCGAGGCCGCCATGCCAGCGCGCTGGCGCGCGATGGTGCCGCTCGGCGCGGCGGCCGGTCCGCGGGTGTCCGAGGCCCTCGGGCTGACCGTGGACCGGACCGGCCTCAAGCCACCCTCGGCCAAGCCGACGCTGCGCATCGACCGGCAGCTCGCGGTCCGCACGGGCGAGCCGGCCTACCTGGGGCCGCCGAAGCGCAAGGCGTCCCGGCGCGACGTGCCCGTCCCTGGGGTGCTGGTCGAGGCGCTGGCGGGGCACCTGTCCGCCTTCCCGCCCGTGCCTCGGGAGATGGTCTGTCGCGACGAGGCCGGCCGGACCTGGACCGAGGTCGTGGCGCTCGTGTTCATGAACGCGCGGGGCGGGCCGCTGACCCGCTCACGGTTCGGCGAAACGTGGCGAGACGCCGTCGAGGAGGCGGGGCTGCCCGCCGGGACCTCGTACCACGACCTGCGCCACTTCTACGCCTCGTTGCTGATCGACCACGGCGAGAGCGTCAAGGTCGTCCAGCGCCGACTCGGCCACGCTTCGGCAACGGAGACGCTGGACACCTACTCGCACCTGTGGCCCGACAGCGAGGACCGAACCCGCGACGCCGTGGACTCGGTGCTCGGCCGCTCCTGTGAGCCAGGTGTGAGCCAAGCGCCCTTTCGGGAGACGTTTCCGCAGGTCAGAGGGGGAAAGGTGAGGGAGCCGGCCGATAAGCCGGATTCTGTCCCCGCACGCGGCGGGTGGCGACCATCTATCTGGGACCGGCGTCGCCGCCGGCCTCGTGCGGCCTACCCGGTGCTCGGCGGGCCACCTCAACGCACCTGCTTGGCCTTGCTCCGGGCGGGGTTTGCCTGGCCGCCGACGTCGCCGCCGGCGCCGGTGCGCTCTTACCGCACCCTTTCACCCTTACCGGTACTCGCACCCACGTGGCATGCGAGCCCCTGGCGGTCTGCTCTCTGTTGCACTTTCCGCGCGTCACCGCGCCTGGGAATTACCCAGCGCCCTGCCCTATGGAGTCCGGACTTTCCTCAACGTGCGCAAGCACGCTGCGGTCGCCTGGCCGGCTCCCTCACCGAACAAGCCTACCCGCGGCCGACTTAACGATCCGCCGCGCATGCAACCGCTCAACCACCGCGCCGGTCAGTCCGATAGCTGTAGCAGATGAGCCTCGTCGACTGCATCCGCCGGCGCGGCGGCTTGACTCAAGCCGCCGTAACCAGGCGTCGCCCGGGAGGCCACCGATGATGGGGTCGCCGGACCCGGATGAGCCGGACGGGCACGAGCCCGCTGTCCCGTCATTGACCAACGACTCAGTCGACGCGCGGGCAGCCGGGCAGCTGCGCTCGCTGATGACCATCTCGACTGCGGTGGGCGCGTCGCACCGATTTGAGGAACTGCTCGAGTTGATCGCCGACGAGGCC
>DATKBU010000291.1:0-2692 GCA_035513815.1 Egibacteraceae bacterium | reverse complement strand
CACGGCGCCAGCCGACGCCACACATCGGAACGCCCTGCCCCTGTATCATCGATAGCAATCAAACCGCAGGGTTGGTTCAGGCGACGGAATGGGGACGATGAGCGACTGGAATGACGTGGTCGGGCTAACATCTCTGCTTGTCGCCGCGCCAAGCCACGCCGAGGTCGGCGAGCGGGAAGCCGCTGAAGTCGCGATGGCGGCGATGGTCGAGCTGGGCTATCAGAATGTCGCGCTTGACGAGTTGGGCAACGTCACCGGCCGCATGCCAGGCGTGTCCTCCGGCACGGGCTGCGTGGTATTCGACGGGCACATCGACACGGTCGGCGTCGGCGACGCCAGCGCCTGGACCAGCGACCCCTTCACGGCCGTTGAGCGGGGCGGCTGGCTCTACGGACGCGGCGTGGCTGACATGAAGGGCGCCATCGCCGCCATGATCCACGGCGTCGCGGCGCTGCGGCACGACCCGGCGGCCTGCGACATCGTCGTCTCCGTCTCTCTGGCCGAGGAGCTGGTCGAGGGACACGCGCTCGGCTACGTGCTGGACCGCTACCAGCCGAAGGCGGTCGTCATCGGCGAGGCGACCAACCTGCATTTGGCGCGGGCCCAGCGCGGACGCGCCGAGATCGTCGTCGAGACGTTCGGAGTGCCGGCCCACTCGTCGTCACCACAGCTCGGGCGTAACGCGATCAAACCGATGGCGACGCTCGTCAACCTGCTCGGCAATCTGCCGATGCCGTCCGACCCCCTGCTCGGCCCAGCCCTGCTGGAGGTGACGGACATCATGTCGTTCCCCTACCCCGGCCTGTCGGTCATCCCGGAGCGCTGCAGGGCGACCTTCGACCGACGCATGCTGGTCGACGAATCCGAGGAGGACGTGCTGGCCGAGGCACAGGCCATTCTCGACGCCTACATGCAGGACGATCCGCTGGTCAAGGCGAAAGCCGCAATCGCCATCGACCGCTTCACGACCTACACCGGCTTCGTTGTCGAGGCGCCGAACTGCGCGCCCGCCTGGCGCATGGCCGACGACGCGCCGATCGTCACGGCCGGCATCGCCGCGCTGACCGCTTCCGGCCTCGTCCCGCTCCTCAGCCACTACGCCTTCTGCACCAATGGCAGCGAATCTGCCGGTCGCCGCAACATCCCGACCATCGGCTTCGGCCCCGGCGACGAGTCCCAGGCTCACCGCATCGACGAGTCGGTCGAGATCGCCCACCTGCATGCGGCCGTGGCCGGGTACGAGTGCCTGGCGCGACGGTTGGCGGAGCTGTGAGCGGCGAGGAACGGCGGTCGGGACACGGGATGCGGGACGCGGGAGGTTTCGCCCTCACCCCCCGGCCCCCTCTCCCAGTTCCGGGAGAGGGGGAGATTGGAGCGCTGTCCCGCCAACTCCCCACATCCCGACCCTCAACCACCGACCCCCAGGACGAGCTGTTCGATGTGCTGGATGAGGATGGCAGCCCTACCGGGAGGCGCAAGGCGCGGGGACGTGTGCACCGCGACGGCGACTGGCACCCGGCGCTGCACATCTGGGTCGGCGGGGTCGACGCGGACGGCCTGCCGTTCGTCCTGTTCCAGCGCCGCTCGATGACCAAGGACACCTGGCCCGGCGCGCTCGATGTGGCCATCGGCGGGCACCTGAGAGCGGGCGAGACGATCGACGAGACTGTCCGGGAGGCCGAAGAGGAGATCGGGCTGCGACTCGCGCCTGCCGATCTGGCGCACGTCGGGCGACGCTTCTCCGATTCCAGGCATTCGGGCGTCGTTGACCGCGAGATGCAGGAGATCTTCGCGTGCCGCTCCGACCTCGCGCTGACCGCGTACCGACTGCATTCGGACGAGGTCGACGCGATCGTGTCGCTCGGGATCGCCGACGCGCGGCGCCTGTTCGCCGGAGAGTTGAAGCAGGCGGCGGCGATCGAGTGTCCACGAGGGGGCGAGCCGGAGCGCCGCGTCGTCGGGCTGGCAGACTTCGTGTGGGTGGAAGGGTCGTACATCCTCGATGCGCTCCAGGCGCTGGAACGGGTTGTGGCCGGGCAACCGGTCACGCCATTCGAGCTGCGGGTGGCGCCGGGCGGTGAACAGCGCACCCCGTGACCGGGGCCGCCGTCAGTCGCGAGCGAGCAGCTGCCGGCGCAGGGTTCCGCGCGGCATGGAATAACCCACCAGCCGCCTCAAGGACGCGGAGATTGGACGAGACGATCCGATCGGGCCGCCGAAGCGGATCGTCGCGGAAACCGGCCGCCGGGAGGCCGCGCGGCACACAACGTGCGGGAAGTGCCGGTGCTCGCCTCCTGGGACGAGGCGAGCGACGAGTGTGTGTATCATGAAACAGGCTCAGGCGGGCGGGACTGAGACCCTCATATTCGATTGATGGCGCGATGCGCGGATGGTTCGTCGCGCCATTGTAGTGACGAAGCTCAATTGAGCGTGGAGGAACGTGAGTATGGCAAAGCGATTCGGGGCCCTGGCGGCCATAGTCGCCATGCTGGTCGCCATGCTGGGCCTGGGGACCGTCGCGGCGTATCACGAGGATGACGTAACGATCCATGACTGGGCCGATGACCGGTTCGAGGACCGCTGGGCCCGCACCGACCTGCCGGTCGCGACTGGCGCGGCCGTCCGCACCTGGATCTGGGGAACATCTCCATTAACCGAAGGCATGATGGAGCCCTATGTGGAATCTCCGGAC
>DATKBU010000290.1:0-2404 GCA_035513815.1 Egibacteraceae bacterium | reverse complement strand
GTGCGACGCTGCGGCCGGAACAGAGCCACCCAGCTCAGCGCGACCGCGATCGCGGCCAGCGACGTCAGCTGGCTCCCGGTCAGCCCAGCGACCATCTTCTCGGGCCGGATGAAGTCGGAGAGGAATCGGCCCCCTCCGTACAGCACCGCGAAGACCACCATGAAGAACCCGTCGAACCGCGGACGGCGCTCGAGCAACATGATCACCGCCAGCACGAGGCCGGCCGCGAGGAAGTCGTACAGGGCGGTCTGGTGCAGCGCCACGTCGTAGCAGCCCTGCTCGACCGGGCCCGGCCACGGGTAGGGGGCCAGCGGGTCGCGCAAGTTGCCGGTGCAGCGCCAGCCAAGGATGAAGTCCGTCGGGCCCCCCAGGTGCTCGCCGATGACCAGGTCTCCGATGCGGCCGATGAAGATGCCCACGGCCACCCCGGGCGCCACGGAATCGAGCAGCAGCGTGACGCGGAAGCGATTGCGCCACGCATACGGCAGGCCGGCCGCGATACCGCCCGCGATCCCGCCGAGCAGGCTGATGCCTCCCTCCCAGATCCTGAACCAGCTCAGCACGTCGACGGCGCGCTCGATCGGGAACAGCTCAAGGTTGCTGACCACATAGAAGAAGCGCGCGCCGATAATCGCGCCGATCGCGCCCCGCGTCGCCAGGCCCTGCATGATCTCGGGGATGCGCGCCGTCGGGCGCCGCGCGATCCCACGCAGGCTCGCGCGCCGGAACGCGAACTGCGCGCCGATCAGGAAACCGAGCGCGATGCTGATCCCGTGAGGGGAGACCGCCAGATCGCCGAACAGCGGGATGCGCTCGAGAATCGGCCAGCGCAGCTCGGCCAGCACTGGTAGCAACTCAAGACTCCTTGCGCGAGGGAGGCGCGCCGACCCGCCCGGACCCACCGAAGTCTATGCGCTGGCGGTCCTCGACCTCGCCCTGACGCGCCAGCGCTCCAGATTGGCCGGCTCCGCAGGCGAAAGCAGCCGAACCGCCCGCGCCTCAAGCTCGTCAGACTCCAGCGCCTGCTCGATGAGCCGCGCGAGCGCATCGCCGCGCACATCGGGCTGGACCATCCAGCCCTCCAGTCGCTCGAGCCAGAGGACCCCGCCGAGAAGCAGCAACGGGAATCCGGCGACCAGCGCCACCGCGGCCAACCCGAAGTCCATCGTCGAAGTGCTCCTTCCCGTCACGGTCTGTGTTCCCCTCCGAACAGTGGGCAGAAACCGCATGCCAAGACGGGCGGCTTCGGCCCTACACTGCCCCCTCATGGGGGATCCCGACGGCTCTGCGGCTGCCGCGCCCGCTGCCGGCGTGGACGTCGGCGGAACCTTCACGGATATCGTCCTGATCGGACTCGATGGCCGGCCCACCGCCGTGAAGGCGCCGACGACGCCCCATGACCAGGGCGAGGCCGTCAGCGTCGGCCTGCGCCAGGCGATGAACGGCAGCGATCGCGCCCCGGCGCTGGTGGCGCACGGCACGACCACGGCGACCAACGCGGTCCTTGAGCGCAAGGTCGCCCGCAGCGTTCTGGTCACGACCGACGGCTTCGCCGACGTGCTCACCATCGCCCGCCAGAACCGGCCGCTGCTGTACGACCTCGCCGCGACGCGACCGGCGCCGCTGATCCCCCGAGACCGAGTCGTCACCGTCGCGGAGCGCACCGCCCCGGACGGCCGCCCGCTGCTCGCGCTCACCGAGGACGAGCTTCGCAGGGTCAGCGATGAGGTGGCCGCGCTCGAGCCGGAGAGCGTCGCGGTAAGCCTTCTGTTCGCTTACGCCGGGGCCGCCCACGAAGCACGCCTGTGCGAGGCGCTGCGTGAGCGCCTGGGCGTGCCGGTCACGCGCTCGAGCGTCCTGCTGCCTGAGTTCCGCGAGTACGAGCGCGCGTCGACGTGCGCGCTGAACGCGGCGGTTGCCCCGGTGATGCGCCGCTACCTCAGCGGGCTGCGCGGGCGCCTGCCTCGCTCGGCCATCACGGTCATGACCTCCGGCGGCGGCACGGTGGCGCTGGAGGCCGCAGCCGAGGACCCCGTCCACACGCTGCTGTCGGGCCCGGCGGCCGGCGTGGTCGCAGCCGCCGCGGTCGCGCGGTCCGCGGGGTTCGCCGACGCCGTGGCGTTCGACATGGGCGGGACGTCGACCGACGTGTGCCTGATCCGCGATGGACGGCCGCAGATGGCCTCCGAGGCCGAGATCGCCGGGCTGCCGTTTCGCACGCCCGCAGTGGCGATTCACACGGTCGGCGCCGGCGGAGGGTCGCTGGCCTGGGTCGACCGCGGCGGCGCGCTGCGCGTGGGGCCGCGCTCGGCGGGGGCGCGACCAGGGCCGGCCTGCTACGGCCATGGCGGGATCGAGCCGACGGTCACTGACGCGCACTGCGCCTTGGGTCACCTCGATCCCC
>DATKBU010000289.1:0-4749 GCA_035513815.1 Egibacteraceae bacterium | reverse complement strand
TGCGGGCCGTGACGACCGTGTCGGGAGACACGCGCCGGCGCGCGCGGATCGCGGCGACGCTGCTGTCGCTCGCGGGACGCGACGACATCGAGGTGGCTGCGGGCCTGGACACGCCCCCCACAGCGCCGGGGCGCCGCGCCGCCTGGATGGGCCATGAGGGCGTCGGCCTGCCCGGCGACCGCGAACCGCCCCCAATATCGCAGCGGGACGCCGTGACGGCGCTCATCGAGGCGGCTTCCGGCACGCATCTGGCGGTGATCGGGATGCACACGAACATCGCCGCCGCACTCGAGCGCGAGCCGCGGATGGCCGAGCAGATCCCGCGACTCGCGCTGATGGGCGGGGTGTTCAGCGACGGGGACCAGGACGGCAAGGGCTTCGCGCCCGAGGATGATCACAACTTGGTCGTCGATCCGCAGGCGGCGGCCCGCGTGTTGAACTCCGGTGCCATGCTGCGCTATGTCCCCGGCGACGTCACCGTTCGCACCGTGCTGACGACCGCGCAGCGAGATCGGCTGCGCCGAGGCGACAGGCTCTGCCGCGCGCTGGCCGACCTGATCGACCGCTGGACGCCGATCCTGCGCCGCAGGGCGCCGGACATGCCAGCCGAGCAGGTCGCGGCGCTGCACGATCCCCTGACCGTTGCGGCGCTGGTGGACTACCGCCATATCACCATCGAGCGCAAGCCCGTCAGGGCCTGGATCGAGGACGGCATCGTGCACACGGCTGTCGACGTGCACCAAGGGCGACCCGCCGAGATCGTGACCGACGTCGACGCGACCTCATTCGCCGAAGCCTGGCTCGAGACGGTGCTCGGCTGAGCGCGCACAGCCGTCGAGGATGCTTGACCCGCCCCGGCTCGCGCACGACGCTGGCCGAACACCTGCGAGCGCATGCAAGGAGCATCGGTGGCTGACCCCGCATCCGAAGCCGTGCCTTTCCCTCGGGTGCCGGCACACGCGTGGGCCTGGCTCCAGCGATCTCGCCCTGTGCTCGCCGAGGTCTCGGCGCGCCTGGAAGGCCGCCCGCCGGCGTCGGGGTGCGTCGATCGACTGCGCGAGCGGTGCGGCGTCGACCCGTTCACGCGCGACCTGGTGATCGCTGTGATCGCCGAGGTCGCGTTCAGCGGACGGGTCCCGACGCGCCGCCCTGCGGGCGCCTCGTGGGATCGCGGCCTGACGTGGTGGGCGGCGGCGATCACTGGAGCGACGCCGGGCGAGTACGAGGCGCGCGGCGTCGGCCCGGCCGCCGTGCAGCGACCGCTGTTCGACGAGCCTGACCGCCCCGCTGGCGCGGCGGCCCCTGGTGCCGCGACAGCCCGGTGGGCGCCGCCGCCGGGCCCGGAGCCAGTCCGCCGCGTCTCAGCGGAGCGGGCGGGCTTGATCCGGGATCTGCGAGAGCTGCTGCAGGCGGCCGAGGGGGATCAGGTCCCGGTCAGCGCCATCCGTGCGCTGCTCGACCGGCTCGAAGGCTCGTAAGAGCAAGAACGCGGCCAGCGCGGGTTTCGCGGCGGCGCCGACGGCGCAGTAGCGTGGACAGACTGCGCCTCGACGGGCGGCCGTCGCGGTTCCTCGGTGCACGGAGATCTCGCGCTGGACTCAATGCACGTCACGTTCCTTCCCAACCCGCTCGTTCCTGCCGAGGGGCGCCTGGCGCTGTACGACCCGACAGGCGCGGCGCCGACGGCGGGTCGCTGTGCGGCGTTGGGCTTGCCCGCCGGGGCCCTGGCCACTGCGCGCATCGCCGGTCCTGCTTCGAGTGGCGGCGTTGCTGTCCGGCTGCTGGAGGTCGCTGCGGCGCCCCTTGGGGAGGCGCTGCCCGCGCTGCTCGATGTTCGGCTGCGCGACCGAACGGCGCAGTCGTCGCTGCCGGACAGCCTGCGGGCGTGGGCGCTGGCCGCCCGGCTGGGCCTCGGTCTTGTTCAGGCCCAGCTGCTGCTGCCCGACCTGCGCTCATGCGCAGACGGCTCGGTCCGTGCGGCCTGGCGGGTTGTTCCGGGAGGAGACAGCGCCGCCGAGGACGGCGTCGTGCGCCTGGCGCTGGCGATGCCGCCCGCCGCCCACGCGCTCGCACGCCCAGGCTCGGACGAGGAAGTCTGGTCGGCGGATGCGCTGCTGCGGTCGTTTCTCGACGCGGTGGCTGACCTTGCGGTCCGAAGCGCCGGAATCTCGTCGTCGACGCGTCGGCCGAGGGCTCGGCTGCTGCCGTGGACCGCTCGCTGGGCCGAGGCACTCGCGGACCCGGTGGACCCCGGGGTTCCCCTGCCGCGCGACAGCGCAGAGCTGGTCGCCGCAGTCGCCGCCTGGCACGCCAGCAGCGGCTCTGACGAGGCTGCCGCCTCGGCTCTGCAGATCCACCTGCGAACGCCGGACCCCCACGACGGTCCGTGGCGCCTTGCGCTGTCGATGCAGATCGGCGACGCAGAGCCGGTTCCCGCGGCCGCGGTATGGCGCGGGGAGGCGCCCGATGCGGCCTGGATGCAGGAAACGCTGCTGCGCAGCCTTGCGCGTGGCGCGCGGGTGTTCACTCCGCTTGAGCGCAGCCTCGGTGAGCCGACGCCGACCGGCGCGGACCTCAGCGTCGATGAGGCATGGGATCTGCTGCACCGCGCTGCGCCGCTGCTCAAGTCCGCGGGCATCGCCGTCATCGCCCCGGACGAGCTCGAGTCCGGGGCGCTGCGCCTGCGGCTGCGGGTCGGCGATGAGCTCGGCGACGACGCTGAGGACGATGAGGACGTCTCCTTCGGGTGGGAGGCGGCCGTCGGCGACGAGCCCGTCGACAGCGAGGAGCTGAACGCGATCATCGACGCGGGCACCCGGGTCGTGTGGTGGCGCGATCGGTGGGTCCATGTCGATCCGGATGTGGTCGCGCGCGTCGGCGCAGTCGGACAGCGCGGGCGCCTCACCCTGCCGCAGGGAGTGGCGCTGGCGCTGGGCGGCCCGTCGCTGCTGGATGGGGCGGCCGGGCAGCTCGAGGCGGCCCCGGTGGTGGCCGTCGGTCGGGTGGCGCAGCTGCTGGA
This sequence comes from Egibacteraceae bacterium, assembly GCA_035513815.1. Classification (GTDB taxonomy): domain Bacteria; phylum Actinomycetota; class Nitriliruptoria; order Euzebyales; family Egibacteraceae; genus DATKBU01. The sequence goes on along the minus strand of DATKBU010000289.1, from coordinate 1,730 downwards.
GGGCGTCCGCGCTGCGCGTGATCGCCCGCCCATCGCGGCGACCCCGGCGGGCTTCGTCGGCGAGCTTCGCCCCTACCAGCGGCGAGGAGTCGCGTGGCTCCACGCGATGGGATCCCTGGGACTGGGCGCCGTGCTTGCCGACGATATGGGGCTGGGAAAGACCGTCCAGCTGATCGCCTACCTGCTGACGCGGGCGCATCGCAGCGGGACGTCGGGACCGTGGCTGGTGATCTGCCCCACCTCGGTGCTGGGCAACTGGCAGCGCGAGCTCGCTCGCTTCGCCCCCAAGCTTCCCGTGGTGCGGCACCACGGACCGCAGCGCGCGCATGCGCTGCTCGGTGTGAAGGGTGTCGTGCTGACCAGCTACGGCACGCTGCGGCGGGACGCCGAGATCCTCGCCAACGTCGACTGGGACGTCGTCACCCTGGATGAGGCGCAGCAGGTCAAGAATCCGGGCACGGTCGCCGCCGAGGCGGTGAGAAAGCTGCGCAGCGGTCAGACGGTGGCAATGACCGGAACGCCTCTGGAGAACCGCCTCGGCGAGCTCTGGGCGCTGATGCAGGCGACCAATCCAGGGCTGCTGGGCAGCCGCGCCGCATTCGCGAGAAGGTTCGAGATTCCCATCGAACGGCGCCGCGAGCGCGACGCAGCCCTACGGCTGCGGCAGCTGGTCGCGCCGTTCGTGCTGCGGCGGGAGAAGTCGGATCCCGAAATCGCCCCCGAGCTGCCGCCCAAGATCGAGCGCGACGTCGTGTGCACGCCGACGTCAGAGCAGGTCAGGCTGTATCAGACGGCCCTCGACACCGCGCTCGGCGCCGACGGCGCCCTTGCCAGCACGTCGGCGATCCAGCGACGCGGCCAGATCCTGGCACTGCTCACGCGACTCAAGCAGGTCTGCAACCACCCAGCGCACTATCTGCGAGAAGACCCCGCCGCCGCCGCGCTGCGCGGGCGGTCAGGCAAGCTGGCCGCGCTGTGCGAGATCGTCGCTGAAGCACTCGGCGGCGATGAGCGCGTCATCGTGTTCACGCAATATGTCGCGATGGGGCGCCTGCTTGTGCGCGAGCTGCGACGCGAGCTCGGTGTAGACACGCCGTTCCTGCACGGCGGACTCAGCGCGGCAGCACGCGATGAGATGGTGTCGGGGTTCCAGGACGACGCCGGGCCGCCCGTGCTGGTGGTCAGTCTGCGCGCCGGCGGCACCGGACTGAACCTCACCGCGGCGACACAAGTCGTCCACTACGACCGGTGGTGGAATCCCGCCGTCGAGGACCAGGCGACCGACCGCGCCCACCGAATCGGCCAGACGGCCACTGTCGAGGTTCACCGCCTCGTGACCGCAGGCACGCTCGAGGAGCGGATCGCTGCTCTGCTCGAGCGCAAGCGGGCGCTGGCCGACACCGTCGTGGGCGCGGGAGAGACCTGGATCACAGAGCTGAGCGACGCCGATCTTCGAGCACTGGTCGCGCTGTCCGATGACGTCGACATCGCTGACCTTGATGATGTCGATGACGCGTGGAGGGCGCCCGCATGAACAGCGAGTGGGCACGGCGGTGGCGGCAAGTGCCGGCAGATGACGGGGCGAATCATCTCCGGCGCCTCGCCCACGCACGCGCCTACCACCGATCAGGTCGAGTGACTGGCGTGCGAGTCGGCGTCGGCGAGCTCAGCGGCAGGGTGCAGGGCAGCAAGGCGACTCCGCGCCTCGTGGAGCTGTCGGTGCCGGTCAT
>DATKBU010000288.1:0-5872 GCA_035513815.1 Egibacteraceae bacterium | reverse complement strand
GCACGGTCACCAGCGCGGCTGCTAGCGTGCGCTGATCCTCGGGGAGCTAGAGCGGCGGTGGATTCTCATGCGGCGCCAGCATGCCGCTGGCACCCGCACGGGATGCCGGCGTCTCCCAGCTGCCCTCGCGTGCCCCCGTCATGGCTGAACCCCCGCCCGTGCCCTCGTGCGTGCCCTCGTGCTGGACGTCTTGCGCTTGTGATCGGCCAGCTTCCCGGTGTTTCTGCTGGTCAAGCGCTATGTTCCTCAGTCGGGATGCGGGGATTTGAACCCCGGATCTCCGGTCCCCCAGACCGGCGCCCTGGACCAAGCTGGGCCACATCCCGTTGCGGTGCTGCGGCGGCGCGTCGCCGCTGGAGACCGCGAGGGGTCAGCGTAGCGCCGACTCCGGGACCGGGCCAATGGACCCAGTAGGCTGCGCCCCAGGCGAGGCGAAGGAGGGACCGGTGAGGCTGTTCGATGCAGGGAGCCGCGCCGGCGGGCCCGGTCAGGTGCACGATCGGGTTCTCACCGTGCCCAACGCCATCACTGCGGTTCGCCTGCTGGGCCTGCCTGTCTTCGTCTGGCTGATCGTCAGTCGCGGGGCGTACGGCCCGGCGTTCGTCGTGCTCACGGTGATCGCGGCCACGGACTGGATCGACGGCTACGTCGCCCGCCGTTTTGATCAGGTCAGCCGGCTCGGCAAGATCATGGATCCGCTGGTGGATCGCGCCCTTCTGGCCACCGCCGCGATCACGCTGGTGGTCGAGAGGATCCTGCCGTGGCCCATCGCAGCGCTGATCGTCGGACGCGACGCCTTGCTGCTCATCGGCGGCGCGCTGCTGTTCCGCGGCCTGCCACCGATCCCGGTGTCGCGGCTGGGCAAGCTCGCGACGGCGCTGCTGCTGGTCGGCGTGCCCGCGTTTCTTCTGGCTCAGATGGAGTCGCCGGTCAGCGCCGCGCTGGAGATATTCGCCTGGGCGCTCACCGTCGCGGGCATCGCGGTCTACTACCTCGCGGCCGCGCTCTATCTGGCGGTGGCGCGCGCAGCGCTCGGCGCCGGCCGTTTCAGCGCGGACGGCCGAAGTTCCGGGCGGCAAAGACCCGGGACAGGCAAGGCTGGAAGCGGGTAGCATCCCGGCACGCTGCCGCTGCGACCGCATGACAGGAGCGCAAAGGTGAATCCGGAGGACCTCAGGTATACCGAGGAGCATGAGTGGGTGCGGGCCGACGCCGGTCGGGTCAGGATCGGCATCACCGAGTATGCGCAGGACGCGCTTGGCGATGTCGTCTACGTGGACCTGCCAGCCGTGGGCACGCGCGTCGAGAAGGGACAGCCTTTCGGGGAGGTCGAGTCCACCAAGAGCGTCTCGGACCTGTATGCGCCCGTCACCGGCACGATCGTCGAGCGCAACGAGGCCCTCGAGTCCCAGCCCGAGCTCGTGAACGCCGATCCGTATGGCGATGGGTGGATGGTTGTGATCGATGCCGAGGCGCCGGATGCGGTGTCTGGGCTGCTCAGCGCCAACGAGTACAGCCAGTTGACCGAGGAGGGATGAGCGCTCCCAATCTGCGGAAAGTCCCCTCTGCTACGCTGCCGCGCGAGACCGGTCGGCGCTCATGCAGGGGACTGACGACCCGCGGGGGCCCCTGGAGACCCTGACGTGGGGGTAGGCGATGTTCTGCACGCACTGCGGTCACGAGAACCCGGCGGGGGCGAACTTCTGCGCCAACTGCGGCCGCCCGCTGGCGGTCGCCAGCGACACGACCACGGGTGCGCTGCGCCTTGACGAAGGCGACGCTGAGGGGCTCGAAGCCGAGACCGGGATGGGCGTCGAAGCAGGCGCGATCGTGGCGGAGCTTAGCCCGGGAACCGCGCTGCTGGTGGCGGTGCGCGGACCGAACCGCGGGGCGCGCTTCCTCCTGGACCGTGATGTCGTGACCGTCGGGCGCCATCCGGAGAGCGACATCTTTCTGGACGACATCACCGTCTCGCGCCGCCACGCCGAATTTCGCCGGGACGCGCAGCGCTTCGGGGTGCACGATGTCGGCAGCCTCAACGGGACCTACGTGAACGGCCGGCGCACGGAGGATCAGCTCCTCGTCACCGGCGACGAGGTCCAGATCGGCAAGTTCAAGCTCATGGCGTTCGTGGCGGAGCCGTCCACCGCATCGGCGGAGAGCTGAGTGGCTGACGACGACTTTACGATCGGCGAGGTTCTCAATCAGCTCAAGGAGGACTTCGAGGACATCACAATCTCGAAGATCCGCTTCCTCGAGAGCGAGGGCCTGATCTATCCGGACAGGACCGAGTCCGGGTATCGAAAGTTCACTGAGGACGACATCGATCGCCTCCGGTTCATCTTGACCGCGCAGCGCGATCATTACCTGCCGCTCAAGATCATCCGCGATCAGCTCGAGCGCCTGGACTCGGGCGATCGCCCGTCCGTCGCCGACGGCGCCCGCGAGGACGCCGCTCCGGCGCTGCCCACCATGCGCCCGGCTGAGATCGCTCAGGCGCTCGAAGCTGCATTGAGCAGCGGGGATCAGCCGATTCTCGAGCAGCACCCCGCCCAGGTGGCGCTGACACTGCGCGAGCTGTGCGAAGCCACCGGGTTGGATGCTGGCGACGTGAAGGCCCTGCGGGACTTCGGCATTCTCGGCGACCGCGGCGAGGATGCGGCCCCATTCGACGCTGATGATCTGCTCGCCGCCCGCGCGGCCCGTGACCTGCTTCGGCTGGGCTTGGAGCCGCGCCACCTGCGGATGTATCGACAGTTCGTGGATCGTGAGCTCGCGCTGTTCGAGCAGCTCGTGACCCCACTGCTGCGCCAGCGCAACCCGGAGGCGCGACGCCAGGCCACGCGCCAGCTGGAGAAGCTGGCCACCCTGACCAGCCGGCTGAAGCGGTCGCTTCTCGCGCGCTCTCTGCGCTCCTACGTGCACGGGTCGTAGATGCGACGGCCCCGCTCGGCCCGCCAGCCAGGCGGGCCCCGAGGACTGCTCGCGGCGGCGCTGCTGGTCGCGTTGGGGACCCTGGCGCCCACCTGGCCTGACGCCGCGGCCGCGGCCCAGCCCGGGATCCCCGCCCTTGCCCCCGGCGCATCACAGGTCGCCGCCATCCCCGAGGTCAGCGCTGCCGGCGCGGTGCTGTGGGACCCGGCGGACGACAGGGTCCTGTACGGCAAGCAGGAGGCGGCTGGCCGGCCGATGGCGTCGACGACGAAGATCATGACGGCGCTGCTCGCGCTGGAGGCGGGAGTCGTCGACGAGGAGATCATGGTGTCGTCCACAGCCGCGGCGCTCGGCGAGATCGGCGGTGCCGCTAATCTCGGACTGGTCGCAGGGCAGCGCGTCCCGGCCCGTAGTCTGCTCACCGGGCTGATCGTGCGCAGCGGCAACGATGCCGCCGTCGCCGTCGCCGAGCACGTCGCCGGAAGCGAGGCAGCGTTCGTCGAGAAGATGAACGCCAGGGCGGCCGAGCTGGGGCTTGAAAGCACCGGATTCGTCAACGCGTCAGGGCTGACCGACGACCTGAGCCATCAGGCGAGCCCGCTCGACCTGGCCCGGCTCGCTCAGGTCGCGATGAGCCACCCGGACTTCGCGGCGTGGGCCGCGACCACATTTCTCGATGTGCCAGGGTTGCCGCGCAATCCGAGCCGCAACGAGCTTCTGACGATCTACCCGGGCGCCACCGGGGTCAAGACCGGCTACACCGATCTCGCCGGGCTTTGCTTGGTGGCAAGCGCCACGCGCGACGGACGGACCCTTTTCGCCGTCGTGCTGGGAAGCCAGGACAGCTTCGCCGACGCGATCGCGCTGTTGAATCACGGCTTCGACGACTTCCGCAGGCCGGCGCCGCTGGGCACGGGGGATGCGGCGGCCGTGTATCGCTGGGCTGGTGTCGAGGTTGCGGCCCTGGCAGCCGAGACCCTCACGGCGACAGCCCCCGTGACGGCGCGAGTGACGTGGCGGGCGGTCCTCGATGCGGGCGCCCAGCCTCCTGTGGAGGCGAGCGCGCCGCTGGGAACGGGGCAGCTCCTCATCGATGGCGAAGTCGTGCGCGAGACGCAGCTGCACGCCGCCACGGCGGTCGCGCCGGTGCCGCGCACCGGGGATGGGGCGGTGGGCGCGGCGCTGCAGGACGCCGTCCGGGCCTTTTCGCGGCTGCACGTCGTCGAGCGCGCCGCCTGATGACGGCGTCCGGCCGCCCGATTGAGCGCTCTCCAGGCCGCACGTACACTCGCGGAAGGGTCTCGCCGGGGCGGCGAAGGAGTCGACGTTGATCGAGCTGGAGCTGGTCGGGGTGCGTGTTGAGCTCCCGCACAACCAGCCGATCGTGCTGCTCAAGGAGCGCACGGGCGACCGCTTCCTGCCCATCTGGATCGGCGCCGTCGAGGCGACCTCGATCGCGTTCGCGCTGCAAGGGGTCGTCACTGCGCGCCCGATGACCCACGATCTCATGCGGGACCTCCTCGGCACGCTGGACGTTCGCATCGACCGCATCGTGGTCACCGAGCTGCGCGAAGGCACCTTCTACGCGGAGATCCAGATGACCCAGGACGGACAGTCGGTGTCCGTGTCGTCGCGGCCCTCCGACGCGATCGCATTGGCGGTGCGCACGACGGTGCCGATCTTCGCCGACGAGCACGTGCTCGCAGAAGCCGGGATCGAGATCGAGGACGACGAGGAGGACGAGGTCGAGCGCTTCAAGGAATTCCTCAATAGCGTCTCGCCCGAGGACTTCAAGTAGAGTCACAGCCGGCCCGGGGGGTCTGCTGGGGAATTGGCTATTGACCCCGCCGGACGGCTGGGACTACCCTCAATTCCTGCGTAATTACGACGATGGCATCCTCGTCACGGTCGCCCGCACGCGCGTCTGCGCTCGTCGGGAGGACGCGGGCCCATCCTCGCGGCTGAAGGGACGGCAGCTTTGGCAACCGGACGTCAGAATCGCTACCTGCGGGACATCCCACTTCCGGGCCTGGATGATGGCCCGTCCGGCTACCGAGGGCCCGCTGTCTGCAAGATCGTGGGCATCACCTACCGCCAGCTGGATTACTGGGCGACGACGGAGCTGGTCAAGCCATCCGTGCGCAGCGCCGAGGGCTCTGGCTCACAGCGGCTGTACTCGTTTGACGACATCGTCCAGCTGAAGCTCATCAAGAACCTCCTCGCCACCGGGGTCAGCCTGCAGCGCATCCGGCAAGCCATCGAGTTTGTGCGCGACAGCGGACTGTCGCTGCGCAAGATCACCCTGCTCAGCGACGGCAAGACTGTCTATGCCGTCGACGACCAGCGCGAGATCATTGACTTGATCCGGCAGGGCCAGGGCGTGTTCGCGATCGCGGTCGAGCCGGTGTACGCCGAGCTGGAAGGCGAGATCACCAGCCTGGCGGCTGAGCGCGCTGTGCCGCCGGTCGCCGGCCGTCGCGGCGGCTCAGAGGACACCGTCGCGTCGCGCTGAGCCTTCAGAGCAGCGGCGGTCGGCGCCGCCCCTGGCACGCCCTCCGCCGTAGGCCAGAGAGGTCATATGCCGGAGGGTCACACAATCCACGGGCTGGCGCGGGCGCACCGAGCAGTGTTCGCAGGACGCGTCGTGCGCCTCCAGTCTCCGCAGGGGCGCTTCGCGGCAGGCGCCGCGGAGCTTGACGGCCGTGTCCTGAAGGATGTCCAGGCCTACGGCAAGCACCTGTTCCACCGCTGGGAGGGCGACGCCGTCCTGCACATCCATCTCGGTCTCATCGGCATGTTTCGGCAGCGCGACGCCGACACGCCGCCGCCTCCGAGCGCCAGGTTGCGCCTCGCAGCGGCCGGACACGCCGCGGATCTGTCAGGGCCGATGGTGTGCGAGCTCATCGACCCGATGCGACAGGACACGATCGTCGCGACG
>DATKBU010000287.1:0-6609 GCA_035513815.1 Egibacteraceae bacterium | reverse complement strand
TCGGTGGTGACGGTCGACGGCGGGGAGATCGGGCGCGCCCAGGCGATGCAGGCCGCCGCCGCCCGGGTCGAGCCGGAGGTGGCGATGAACCCGGTCCTGCTCAAGCCGTCTGGCGAGCGCACCAGCCAGGTGATCGTGATGGGCCGCGCCATCGCTCAGGAGGACGCCCGCAGCTACCAGCGGCGCAAGGCGGGGCTTGCCGAGGTCTGCCGGGGGGCGCTGGACGATCTGCGGGGCCGCTTCGACGTGGTGATCTGCGAGGGCGCGGGCAGTCCGACCGAGATCAACCTGCGCGTGAACGACTTGGCGAACATGGGGTTGGCGCGGGCCGCGGATCTGCCGGTGATCGTGGTCGGCGACATCGATCGCGGCGGGGTGTTCGCGACCCTGCACGGCACGCTGGCGCTGCTCGAGCCGGCCGATCAGGCGCTGATCGCCGCGTTCGTGATCAACAAGTTCCGCGGCGACCGAGCGATCCTCGACCCCGGGCTGCGCCAGCTGCGGGAGCTGACCGGCCGGCCGGTGCTCGGCGTGCTGCCGTACACCCCCGGCCTCGGCCTCGACGGCGAGGACTCCATGGCGCTGGAGCGCGGGATGGGGACGGCCGGACCGCCGCTGGGGGCGGACGGCCTGATCGTCGCAGTGGTCCGCACGCCGCGGATCGCGAACTTCACCGATGTCGACCCGCTGACCTGCGAGCCCGGCGTGAGCGTGCGGTTCACCGATCAGGCGGCGGAGGTCGCAGCCGCTGACCTGGCTGTGGTGCTGGGCAGCAAGGCGACCGTCGAGGACTTGGGCTTCCTGCGCTCGCAGGGCATCGATCGCGCGCTGGCGCTGCGCGCCCGCCGCGGGCAGCCGGTCCTGGGCGTGTGCGCCGGCTACCAGATGCTCGGCGGGGTGATCCTCGACGAGGTCGAGAGCGGGGCCGGCCGCGTGGAAGGGCTCGGCCTCCTGCCGGTGCGCACGCGGTTCGCGGCGGATAAGCAGCTGCGGCGCCGCCGCGGGTCCAGTCCTGCGTTCGGCGACGCCGAGGCGGCCGGCTATGAGATCCGCCATGGGCGCGTCGAGTCCGACGGCGCCCCGCTGCTGGTGGCCGAAGACGGCGAGCCGGACGGCTGCGTCCACGGGGCGGTGCTCGGCACCAGCTGGCACGGCCTGCTGGAATCCGACGGGTTCCGCCGCGCGCTGCTGGAGTGGGCCGCCCAGCGGCAGGGCCTTGACTTCTTCCCCGGCGCGATCAGCTACGCCGCGCTGCGCGACGCCCAGCTCGACGTACTCGGCGATCTGGTGAGCGAGCACCTCGACACCGCTGCGGTCGCACAGCTCATCGAGTGCGGCGCGCCGTCCGGGCTGGCGGCGGTAGGTCGATGATCGTCCTGCTGACCACCGCCGACACCGAGGTGCTGGCCGCCGCCGCGGCCGCGGCCTCGCTGCCGGAGGGCTTCCCGCTGGTCCGGGCGCTGAACCCGACGCTGGCGGCGGACTCCGCCAGCCTCATCGACGAGGTGATGGCGGCGGGGCCATCGGTCGTCCTGGTGCGCCTGCTCGGCGGTCGGCGCGCCTGGGAGGGCTTCGACACGCTGGCCGCCCGCTGCATCCAGCGCGGCGTGCCGCTGCTGGCGTTCTCTGGCGAAGCCGAGCCGGATGCGGAGCTGACGGCAGCCTCGACCGCGCCCAGCGCAGTGGTCGCCGAGGCCTTCGAGTACCTGGTCCAGGGCGGCGTGGCCAACACCGCGCACCTGCTCCGCTTCGTCGCCGACACTGTCCTGCGCTTCGGATTCGGCTTCGATCCGCCGGCGCCGCTGCCGGGCGAGGGCGTGTACGGCGATCGCGCGCATGACCCGGCCAGGCCGACGGTCGGCGTCGTCTTCTACCGGACGCATTGGATGAGTGGGAACACCGCGTTCATCGACGTGCTGTGCGAGCAGATCGAGCAGGCCGGCGGCAACGCGCTGCCGGTGTTCTGCTACTCGCTGCGCCCCGACGCCGACGGCCGGGCGCCGGTGCTGGAGCTGCTCGACGGGCGTGTCGACGCCGTCGTGGTCACCGTGCTCGCGATGGGCGGCAGCAACGCCGGCGACGCTGGCCCCGCTGGCGCGCAGTGGTCGGCGCCGGCCCTGGAGGCGCTCGGCGTGCCGGTGCTCCAGGCCATCTGCGCGACGTCGAGTCGCGCGGCGTGGCAGGCCAGCGACAGCGGGCTGTCGCCGCTGGACGCCGCGATGCAGGTCGCGATCCCCGAGTTCGACGGGCGCCTCATCAGCGTCCCGTTCTCCTTCAAGGACACCGGGGCGGACGGGATCGCGCGCTACGTCGCCGATCCCGAGCGTGCGGCCCGGGTCGCCGGCACGGCCCTGCGGCTCGCCCGGCTGCGGCGCACGGCCAATGTGGACAAGCGCGTCGCCATCGTGCTGTCGAACTACCCGACCAAGCACAGTCGCATCGGCAACGCCGTGGGCCTGGACACGCCCGCCTCGGCGGTGCGGCTGCTCGACGCGCTGGCCGAAGCCGGCTACGACACCGGCGACTGGGCGGATCAAGAGCCGCCTGCGGAGCCCGGCGCGGACGCCGAGACCGGCGCGCCATCGGCGACGCGAAGCGACCGGCTGATCCACGCGCTGATCGCCGCCGGGGGGTTCGACACCGAGTTCCTGACCGAGGAGCAGCTCGCCGCCAACCCCGCGCGCGTTTCCGCGGAGACATATGAGCAGTGGTTCGCGCGGCTGCCGGCCGGACTGCGCGAGTCGATGGTCAGGGCGTGGGGGCCGCCGCCGGGCGAGCTGTACATCCACGACGGCGACCTCGCGCTCGCGAGCCTGCAGTTCGGCAACGTGCTCCTGGCGATCCAGCCGCCGCGCGGGTTCGGCGAGAACCCGGTGGCGATCTACCACGACCCCGCTCTGCCGCCGACCCATCACTACCTGGCCGCCTACCGCTGGCTGGATGAGCAGTGGGGCGCCGACGCGGTGGTCCACCTCGGCAAGCACGGCACGCTGGAGTGGATGCCCGGCAAAGGGCTCGGGCTGTCCGCCGACTGCGCGCCGGACGCGATCCTGGGCGACCTGCCGCTGCTGTATCCGTTCGTGGTCAACGACCCGGGCGAGGGCACCCAGGCCAAGCGACGCGCGCATGCGCTGATCGTGGACCACCTCGTCCCGCCGATGACTCGGGCGGAGACCTACGACGAGCTGGCCCAGCTCGAGCAGCTGCTCGACGAGTACTACCAGGTCTCCACCTTGGATCCGGCCAAGGTCACCGCGCTGCGCGGCGAGATCTGGCAGCTGCTGCGCAGCGCCGAGCTGACGCGGGATCTGGCGCTGGCCGGCGAGGAGCCGCCCGAAGATTTCGACGACATGGTCGTGCACGTGGACGGCTATCTGTGCGAGATCAAGGATCTGCAGATCCGCGGCGGGCTGCACATCCTCGGCGACGCGCCCGACGGCGAGAACCGGATCGGGCTGATCCTGGCCATCCTGCGTCTCGCCCAGGCAGGACTGCCGGGTCTGCGGGCGGCGGTCGCTGAGGAGTTCGGGCTGGTCGAGGCCGACCTGCTGGCCTCCCCGGGCGCGCTCGCCGAGGTCCCGGCTGCGCTGGTCGAGCGCTTCGCCGGCCCGGTGCGCACCGCGTCGGACGCGATCGACCGGCTGGAGGACGCAGCCCGCGCGCTGGTCGAGGGCATGGACGCCAAGTGCTGGCAGGTCGATGCCGCTGCCTCGGTGGTCATCGACGTCCTTGACCGCGCCGCCCCGGCGGTGGCCGACGTGCTGCGCTTCGCCGCGACCGACGTCGCCCCGCGCCTGGCGCAGACCGACCGGGAGCTGTCGATGCTGCTGCGCGGGCTGTCGGGGGGCTACGTGCCGTCGGGGCCGTCAGGCTCCCCGACGCGCGGGCGCGCGGATGTGCTGCCGACCGGCAAGAACTTCTACTCGGTCGACCCGAAAGCGCTGCCCAGCGAGCTGTCCTGGCAGGTCGGCCAGCGCCTGGCCGACGACCTCGTCGCGCGCTACCTCGACGAGGAGGGCCGCCATCCGACCTCGATCGGGATCGTGGTGTGGGGCACATCGGCGATGCGCACGCACGGCGACGACATCGCCGAGATCCTCGCCCTGCTGGGCGTTCGGCCAGTCTGGAATCGCGAGACCCGCCGCGTCACCGGCCTGGAGCTGATGACGCTGGGCGAGCTCGGCCGCCCGCGCGTGGACGTCACGGTGCGCATCTCCGGGTTCTTCCGCGACGCGTTCCCGCACCTGGTGCAGCTCATCGACGACGCCGTGGCGATGGTCGCCGATCTCGACGAGCCCGACGAGCAGAACCCGCTGGCCGCCCATGTGCGCGCCGACGTCGCCGCCGGCGCCGCGCCGCGCCATGCGACCGCGCGCGTGTTCGGCTCCAAGCCCGGGGCATACGGCGCGGGGCTCTTGCCGCTGATCGACGCGCGCAACTGGCAGACCGACGCGGACCTGGCCGAGGTGTACGCGGTCTGGGGCGGCTACGCCTACGGACGCGGACTCGATGGGGTCGAGGCGCGCGCCCCGATGGAGCGGACCTTCGCGCGCATGCAGGTGGCGGTGAAGAACACCGACACCCGCGAGCACGACCTGTTCGACTCCGACGACTACTTCCAGTACCACGGCGGCATGGTCGCCGCCGTCCGGGCGCTGACCGGCGCGTCGCCCAAGGCCTACGTCGGGGACTCAGCCGACCCTGCGCGGGTGCGGACCCGGGACCTGCGCGAGGAGACCGCGCGGGTGTTCCGCGCGCGCGTGGCCAACCCGAAGTGGATCGCCGCGATGCAGCGCCACGGCTACAAGGGCGCCTTCGAGCTGTCGGCCACGGTGGACTACCTGTTCGGCTACGACGCCACCGCCGGGGTCGTCGAGGACTGGATGTATCAGACGCTGAGCGAGAAGTACGTGTTCGACGAGGACATGCGCGCGTTCATGGAGCAGTCCAACCCGTGGGCGCTGCGCGCGATCGCCGAGCGGCTGCTGGAGGCGGCGGAGCGCGCGCTGTGGGCCGACCCGGATCCGGAGACGCTCGAGCGCCTGCGCACGGTCTACCTGGCGCTGGAAGGCGACCTGGAGGAGCGGACATCGTGAGCGCCCCCTACCCGTTCAGCGCGCTGGTGGGCGCGGAGGATCTGCGCCTGGCGCTGATCCTCAACGCGGTCAGCCCGGCGATTGGCGGCGTGCTGGTGCGCGGCGAGAAGGGGACGGCGAAGTCCACGGCCGTGCGCGGGCTGGCGGCGCTGCTGCCGGAGGTCGAGGTGGTCGCCGGCTGCACCTTCTCCTGCGACCCGCACGCGCCCGATCCGCGCTGCCCGGACGGCCCGCATGCCGGCGGGGACGCCGAGTCACGGCCTGCGCGCCTTGTCGAGTTGCCGGTCGGCGCCAGCGAGGACCGGGTCACCGGGTCGCTTGATCTCGAGCGGGCGCTCACCGAGGGCCTCCGGGCGTTCCAGCCAGGGCTGCTGGCCGACGCGCACCGCGGGGTTCTGTACGTCGACGAGGTCAATCTGCTCGGAGACCACCTGGTGGACGTGCTGCTGGACGCCGCCGCGATGGGCTTCAACATCGTCGAGCGCGAGGGCGTTTCGGTGCGCCACGCTTCGCGCTTCCAGCTGGTCGGCACCATGAACCCGGAGGAGGGCGAGCTGCGGCCGCAACTGCTCGACCGCTTCGGGCTCACGGTCGGAGTGCGGGCATCGAGGGATCGCGCCGAGCGCACCGAAGTCGTCCGCCGGCGGCTGGATTACGAGGCCGACTCCGAGGAGTTCGCGCGCCGGTGGGCGGATGCCGACGCCGAGACCGCCGGGCGCATCGCGGCAGCTCGCAAGCTCGTGAGCGAGGTCGTGCTGGGCGAGCGGGCGCTGGAGGCGGTCGTCGCCGCCTGCTCGGCGTTCGAGGTTGACGGCATGCGCGCCGACATCGTGACCGCCAAGACCGCCTGCGCGCTGGCTGCCTGGGAGGGACGGGGCGAAGTGTCGCTCGCCGATGTGCGCGCCGCCGCGCTGCTCGCCCTGCCGCACCGCCGTCGGCGGGGCCCGTTCGAGTCTCCGGGGATCGATGAGGAGGCGCTGGACGAGGCGCTGCGCGACTTCGACGAGGGCCCGGATGACGACGGGCCGGACGGCGGCGGGCCTGGCGGCGGTCGTGACGGCGGCGGCCCGGACGGCGGCGGTCCGGATGACGGCGGCGGTCGTGACGACGGCGATCCAGGCGAGGATATATCGGATGAAGGCGGATCAGCGGCCGGCCAGGCCGCGCGGCCAGCGGGCACTGATGGGCCGCGCGATGCTCAGGACGGCGAGGTTGCGTGCGATCCTGCTCACGGGCGAGCGCAGATGCACGCAACCCCCGACGATGACCCGCGAGACGGCGCGTCGAAGAGCGCGGCCGGCGGGCGCGAACCGATCACGCTGCCGGTCGGCGCGATGTTCGACCCGGTGCTCCTGCAGACGGGCGGGTCCGGCGCTGGAGCGCTCGGACGGCGCAGCCCCGGAGAAGGCGAGCGCGGCCGCCACGCCGGCGACCGATTGCCTCGGGGGCCGCTGCGCGACCTGGCTGTGGGCGCCACGCTGCGCGCCGCCGCACCGCAGCAGCGCGCGCGCCG
>DATKBU010000286.1:0-2234 GCA_035513815.1 Egibacteraceae bacterium | reverse complement strand
GCGGCACCGCAGCTTGGACATGTCGGCGCACTACGCCAAGGTCGACCTCGCCGCCCTGCGCCAGGTGGCGCAGCCCTGGCCCGGGGGGCAGTCATGATCGCCGCGGTCGAGGGCTATTTGGCCGTCCGCCGGCTCGGCGGATTTGCGCTCAGTAACAATGAATACCTCCTCCGCAGCTTCGTCGCCTATGCGAGCGCGCAGGGAGAGGCCGTCGTCCGGACCGCGACCGTCGTGGCGTGGGCCAGTCTCGGACCCTCCCTCGCCCAGCGGCACCGGCGCTACGAGACCGTGCGACAGTTTGCGACGCAGGTCCATCTCGATGATCCCCGGCACGACGTGCCGTCGGCCCGCTACTTCGGGTATCGGAAGACCCGTCGACCGCCACGGCTGTACACCGCGACCGAAATCGACCAGCTACTCGCGGTCGCGGCGCAGCTGCCCTCGCCCGACACCCTGACGCCGCACACCTATGGCGCGCTCATCCGCCTGCTCGCAGCGACGGGCCTGCGCATCTCCGAGGCGCTTGCCCTGCAGATCGGGGATCTGAGCAGCGACGGGCTTCTGATCCGCACGACCAAGTTTCAGAAGACCCGCCTGGTCCCGCTGCACGAGAACGCGCGCAGGGGACTCGAGCAGTACCTGCACCATCCGGCGCGCCCGCCGTCGCGCGGGCCCTGGGTGTTTGTCTCGGACCGGGGCCTCCCCCTGCGCTATCACGACGTGCATCCGGTCTTTCGACGACTCGTCATCCAGGCGCGGCTCCCGCGGGACGGAGGACGGGCCCCGACGCTCCACGGCTTGCGCCACACCTTTGCCGTCCGCGCGTTGGCGGCGAGCCCAACCGGTCGCCGACAGGTCGGGCAGGCGATGCGCGCGCTGGCGACGTACCTCGGGCACGGCAGCATCGCCTCCACCTATTGGTACCTTGAAGCGACGCCCGAGTTGCTGGCGGAGGTCGCGGTGGTGAGCGAGCGCCTCCTCAGCGGAGAGCTCGCATGATCGCCCTGGCTTCCCATCTCGAGGCGTTCCTCCGCGAGCATCTCCAGCGCCACCGCGGGGCGAGTCCCCACACCTGCGACTCGTACGCGGGCAGCTTTCGTGCGCTTCTCACCTTCGCATCCACACGCCTCCACACGGCGCCGAGCGCGCTCACGCTGGAGCAGCTGGACGCAGACCTGGTCGGCGCGTTCCTCGAGCAGCTCGACACGACCCGGCACAACGGCGCGGCGACGCGCAATGTCCGCCTGGCAGCGATCCGGGCCTTCTTCCGGTTTCTGCAGCACCGCGAGCCGGCCGCGCTCGAGCAGATTCGCCGCGTCCTTGCGATTCCGTTCAAGCGCCGTGAGATCCGACTCGTCCCCTATCTCACGGCCACCGAGGTGCAAGCCCTGGTCGATGCGCCCGCTGCCGACACGCGATCCGGGATTCGCGACCGGGCGATGCTGCATCTCACGATCTGTGCCGGCCTACGCGTCTCCGAGCTCACGGGCCTGCGGCTGGACGACATCGCGGCCCAGGCCGCCAGCATCCGGATCCGCGGCAAGGGGCGACGCGAGCGCGCGCTTCCGCTCTGGAAGTCCACCGCGGCCGCGCTCCGCGCGTGGCTGGCGATCCGCGGGCCCGTGCCCACGCTGGAAGTGTTCGTCAATGCGCGAGGCCAGCCGTTCAGTCGCTGGGGTATCGCCCATGTCCTCCGCGGGCACGGGAGGACCGCTCGCCAGACCTGTGCCTCGCTGGCTTCCAAGCGACTCTCGCCGCATGTGCTTCGACACACCTGCGCGATGATCGTGCTGCAGGCCACGCACGACATCCGGAAAGTCTCGCTCTGGCTCGGGCACAGCCAGCTGACCACGACCGAGATGTACGTCCGCGCCGATCCCAGTGAGAAGCTGGAGGCGATCGAGACGATCGTGCCGCCCCACCTGCGGAAGGGGGTCTTCCGCCCGCCCGACGCGTTGCTCGCCTGGCTCAAGGCCCCTCGGTAATGGAGAGTCGAACGGGCGTGACGCGTCGATGGCGCACGCTCGTTCACCGTCTGCTCCCCAGAACGAGGCGCTCACCATAAGACACGTAATGGAGAGCTCTCCATTAGCTGTCGCGATCGGCACTGCCCAAAGTGCTTGACGCACGCGCGCGACCAGTGGCTCGCCGAGCGTGAACGCGAGCTGCTGCCGGTCGGGTACGCCCATGTGGTCTTCACCCTCCCACACGCCCTCGCAGGACTCGCGCTGCAG
>DATKBU010000285.1:0-3298 GCA_035513815.1 Egibacteraceae bacterium | reverse complement strand
CGGCGCGCGCTCGCACGTCGCCGAGGTGGTCGTAGAGGGGGAGTTGCTCGTCGCGCCGAATGCGCAGGGCTTCATCGAGGTTGCCGCGGACCTCCATGATATCTGCGATCCGGCCCATGGTCACCGCGCGCGAGCGCACATCGCCGAGGCGGTCGTAGACGGGGAGCTCCTCCTCGCGCCGGATGCGCAGGGCCTCATCGAAGTCGCCGCGGACCTCCATGATATCTGCGATCCGGCCCATGGTCACGGCGCGAGAGTGCACGTCGCCGAGACGGTCGAAGACGGGGAGTTCCTCCTCGCGCCGGATGCGCAGGGCCTCGTCGAACTCGCCGCGGGCCTGCAGGATACCTGCGATCTTGCCCATGGTTAGGGTACGCTCACGCAGTTCGCCGAGGAGATCGTAGACGGGAAGCTGCTCTTCGCGCCGGATGCGCAGGGTCTCGTCTAACTCGCCGCGGGCCTCCAGGATATCTGCGATTTGGCCGGCCGCGATGGCGGTCAAGCGAGCTTCGCCGGCAGCGTTGAACGTCCCGCGGGCGCTGCGGACAAGCGCCTCAGCAGCGTCGGAACGGCCGGTCTCGATGAGGCGCGTGGCGCGGCGCAGGTCCAAATTGGCGTGAGCGATCGCGTCGATGGGGGTCTCTGTCGCGGGCGGCCGCGCGGGGCGGGCGAGCAGGGCCTCCAGCGCTCCGGCGTCGCCGCGCAGATTGGCAACATCGACGCCAAGGCTCAGGAAGTCGGGGTCGGCAGCATGATCGGGCGGCAGCGCCACCAGCGCCCGTGCGATCAGGTCGAACGCCTCGCGCGGGCGGGTCTCGGACCAGTATAGCCAGCCCGCGCCGGCGAGGACGGCTGCCTCTACCGCGGCAGCTTCTGCGCAGCCCTCAAGGGCGATCTGCGCCGCGATTAGGCCGCGGTGGTCTTGCGGGAAGCGCCCCCCCGCGTCCCGCCAGGCAACCTGGAGCCGAGGGAAAGCGGCGCGGGCCAATCTCGCTCGGTCGTCGGGGTCGAGGGCCGGGGCGAGCGGGCGGGCCAGTGCGTTCGCGGCGGAGTGGGCGTGGCCGCCGATCAGCCCCCAATCATCGAATAGACCAAGACCGAGCAGCCGGGCGACTGCCGAGTCCGGGGCCTCCACCCCGAGCGCCTGTCCCGCCGCTGCCAGCGCCGTCTGCGGGATCGGCACGCCCTCGCTGAACAGCGTTGCTGCCGAGAGCTGCCGCGCTTCGTCTGCCGTCAGCGCATTCCGGTAGGTCTGGAACGAGAGCCGCGCGAAGAACGCCACCAACTCATTGTCGCTGTCGTGCGCCCGTCCCGTGTCGATCAACGCCTGGATCTCCTCAGGCGGCGCGCCGGTGCGTCGGTAATGCTCGATCTGCTCGAGCGCCTCGCTCGCCGCGGTCAGCTCCCCCTTGAGGATTGGCGTGGTCAGCGCCGCCTGCAGCCCCGGATTGCCCGCGGCCAATGCCAACGCACGGTCCAGCAGAACCCTGGTCTGCTCATCTTGGCCGGCGTCCTCGCGTCCGGCGAGTCGCTCCGCTGCCCGCAGCTGCTTGGCCCGGTCCCGTTCCGGCATCGGCTGCAGGTGCAGCCGGACCAGGTCTCGCGCCAGGTCGCCGCTCCCCTCCGGCAGGCGAAAGTCGTAGCGGCTGGTCAGCAGAAGCCGAGAACGCGTCGTCGCGTGCGCGAACGCCCGCAGCACCGCACCCAGCGCGACACGATAATCCGCTGCCACCGCGGTTTTTGACTCGCCCGGCATCGGGGTGGCCAGCACCCGCTCGAGGTCGTCGACGATCAGCAGGATCGGTCGCGCATCCAGTGGATCGGCGAGCAGCGCCTCCAGCGCCTCGGCCAGACAGCCGTGGTCCTCTTCGACAACCGCCCGCCATTCCTTTCTCGCCTCTAATCGCGCCTTTGGCGGCTCAACGGCCTCCAGGACCCGGTCGAGGATCGCCAATGCGTCGTAGCGCTCGAAGATCACCACCGGGCGCAGCGGCGTCCGGGTCGCCAGTCGCGCCGCCAGGCTCGACTTGCCCAGCGCCCCCATGCCGTGGACCAGCACACCCGTCGCGCCCTCACGCAGAGCCCGCAGCGCCGTCTGAATCGGCCGCCGCCGGCCGACGAACGCCTCCCGGGATGCCACCGGCACGCGGCTACGCGCCTTGTCGAGGAATGTCCTCTCTACGGACCGCGCCGTCTGGGTCGGTTTGCCCGTCGCGCAGAGCGTTCCGCCCCCGCCGGGCCCGAGATAGACCCGCGCCAGATGCCAATGAACCCCATGCCCTGGGTCCTCCGCCCGCTGGCGCAGGAGCTCCCGCCTGCCGACTGCAGCGGCCCGTGCAACCGGCGACCGCTGGCCGAGCACGCCATAGAATGCTGCCGCGAAGTCGGTGGCGTCATCGTCGTAGACCGAACCGTCCCAGCCCACCACGTTCGCCGCCATTGTCGCCACCTGGCGAGCGAAGGGCGCCGTGACCTCGGGGCTGGACTCGGTCCGGCGCGCGCCCGCTCCCAGCTCCGCCGTGCGGCAGGCCGACAGCACGACCAGCGGCGGCGGCTGCGGCCCCAGTGCCGCGACGAACTCGCCCGGGCCGGCCGAATGCGGATCGCCCTCCAGCGTCTCCAGCAGCAGCACGGGGCCACGGCCCTCCACGATCTCACCGTGGCAGGACAGGTGCACAACTTCGAACGGCCCCTCGTCCGAGGTCAGCCGCTCCCTGAGAGACTCCAACGCGCCGGTCTCCTCGACCACAAGATGCACCCGACGGCCGTCTTTCGTGGCATCAAGGATCGACACCTCCTCGGCCTCGAAATCGAGAGCCGACTGACCCTCGGGCGCCGCCGCCATGAACATCAATCGCAGATCGCCCCGCTCGGGCTCCAGCGCCGCCCCCACCGGCCCGATCCGCCGCGCCACGATGAACAGCCGCAGCGCATCCAGTGCCAGTGGCCCGTCCTGGCGCGCCAGAAGCTCCCAGGGCGCATCGAGCAGTGTCGCCTCACGCGCATCTTCGACGCCCGCAACCCTGATCTCGAGTTCACGGTCCCCAGGCGCGATCGCCCATGCCGATGCCCAGCCCGCTTCATCGAGCCAGCCGAACATCTCCTGGCCGATCACCACAAGATCGGCCTCGCGATCCCGCAGCGACGCCGCGCCATACCGTGTCGACCAGTCCTTCAGCCGAGCAAGTGAACCCTCAACAGGAAAGCGCGTCTCAGGGCCGCCAGCGCCCGACGCCCGGATGTCGGCTCCAATGAACTCGATCAACCCCATCGCCATGACCGACGGCCCCGCGCTCAG
>DATKBU010000284.1:0-16329 GCA_035513815.1 Egibacteraceae bacterium | reverse complement strand
GGTGCGCCTCGGCGATTGCCTTGACGATCGCCAGCCCGAGCCCTGCGCCCTCATCACCGCGGCCGTTGTCGCCCCCCCTGGCGAAGCGGGCGAAGATCCGCTCTTTGTCCACGGGGGCGACGCCTGGGCCGCTGTCGCTGATCCACAGGCGGGCCGCCGCGCCCTCCTCCACCGACGAGCCGATGACGATGCGATCGCCGGCCGCAGTGTGCTGGACTGCGTTCTGAGCCAGCTGAACCAGCGCCTGAGTCAGGCGCTGGCGATCGCCGCGCAGCGCCCCCTCGCCAACCTCCGACAGGGCCCATGCGCGCGGCGCGATCGCCGTGGCCTTCGCGAACACCTCGTTGGTCAGCTCGCTCACCCGCACGGTGTCCAGGCGCAGGAAGTCCGGGCGCTGCGCCTTGGCCAGCAGCAGCATGTCCTCGACCATCCGGTGCATGCGGTCGAGCTCGTCGGTGACCAGCTCGACCGTCGCCTTGCGGTCTGTCGCATCGCCGACCTCCAGCAGCTCGAGATGACCGCGGATGATCGTGATCGGCGTGCGCAGCTCGTGGCCGGCATCGTTGACGAACTGCCGCTGGGCGTCGAAGCCAGACTCGAGGCGATCGAGCATCGCATTGAAGGTGTGAGCCAGCTCCGCGATCTCGTCAGATCCGCGGACGTCGATTCGCTGGCTGAGATCGCTGCCGCTGATCTGGCGCGCGGTCGCGGCCAGGTTGCTGACCGGCCGCAGTACGCGGCCGGTGACGTTCCAGACGATGGCCGAGGCGAGCAGCAGGGCGACGCCGCCAATGGCCGTGACGATCCAAACGATTTGATTGATCTCTGCGGCCTCGATATCCCGGAACCATGCGCTGACGAATACGGCCCGCGTCTCTGAATCGACCCGCAGCGGCAGCGCGTGATAGGCGACGCTGCCCACGTCGGGCAACAGCAGCGTGCCGCGATCCGAGTCAGAGGTGCGGCCCCAGCGCCGAGTGAACTCCCCGTCGAGATCGAACCGGTACGCGTGGGTTCCGGCGCTTCGCAGATACGGTCGCCCGTCAAGGTAGGTGACGAACACTTCATTGCGGGCGGGCACGTTGCGTCGAAGGAACACTTCGAGGATGCGGGCCACATCGCCCTCGAACGGCTCGCCAGTGGCCGGGTCGGCCCCGACTGCCAGCGATCTCACTTCGTCAGCCTCCTGACGAAGCTCTCGATCGATGCGCTCGTCGAGCCGTACAAGCAAGATCGTTCGCACGGTCACGATGGACAGTGCGAGCGCGGCCGCCAGAAGCAGGAGGTGCCACCCGACGATTCTCAGCCTGGCGCTCGCGAGGCGCCGTCGCCAGCGAGACCGCGCGCCGTCGCTGTGTGAGGACTCCATCCCTGGAATGTTCCTGCGCCCCGCCCGGATCAACCGGCCGGGGCGCGGGCTTGTCTCGTCAGCTGTCAGGGCTGTCGGGGGAATCGACGCTGTCGGGCGACCCCACACTGTCAGGCGAGTCAGGCGAGTCGGGGGCCGGAGCTTGCGCCGGGGCAGGGCTGTCAGGCGAATCGACGGACGCAGGACTGTCGGGCGAGTCGGCGGCCGGCGCCTGCTGCGTCGTGGCGGGCGCTGAGTCAGGGCTGTCCGCAGAGTCGGCGCTGGCAGGGGCGCTCGCAGGGCTGTCTGGGGAGTCGGCGCTCACAGGCTGCGCCCCGGCGGCGCCTGAGTCAATCGAGTCAGCGCTGCCGGCCGGCTGCACGGACTGCGCGCCCTGCGCACGACCTGAGTCGACCGAGGTCGCGGTGCGCGAGGGCGAGCGGGCCGAATCTGCTGTCGCCGCGGTGAAGGCGCTGTCCGGTGAGCTCGTGCTATCTGCCGAGCGCATCAGCCGATCGAGGCGATCCGCCGAGACGAACAAGTCAGGACCAGTGCGCTCACCCAGCAGCGACTGCTCGCCGCGGGTTGTCAGGTCGATCGGGTCGGCAGCTGAGCCCTCCGAACCCAGTGAAGCCAGACCGGCGAGGGTGAGCCCGGTGACGGCGGTGCTCGCCGTGATGAGCTTCCAGTTTGTCGGGGCCATCGTCAGCTCCCTCCTTGTCGTGTGCAGTCAGCTTCACCGCACGCTGTGAAGCGGGCGTGATGGCCGGATGAGAAGGTCCTCACCGTCGCGCCCGAGCGCCGCCGCGGCGCGATCGAGCAGCTGGCTCGTTGCGTGCTGCCAATCCGGCAGCTGCGCCCGGAACGGCCAAAGCGCCAGCCCGACCAGCGCGCCCGCCACCCGCCGAGCCAGCAGCTCAGCCGCACCGCGGCCGACGACGGCCTCCTGAACGGCAGCTCGGTAGGCCCTGATGCGAGGGGCAGCCTGCCGGCGAT
Organism: Egibacteraceae bacterium; assembly: GCA_035513815.1. GTDB lineage: Bacteria > Actinomycetota > Nitriliruptoria > Euzebyales > Egibacteraceae > DATKBU01. Next base: position 13,985 of record DATKBU010000284.1, on the reverse strand, counting down.
GCCAGGCGAGCACGTCGAGATGCGCCAGCAGGGTGGCGACATCGTCCAGCGCATCGCCCGGCCGCATTTCGTCGATGTCGAGCAGAGCGCTGATCCGCCCGTCCGCGACCAGCACTTGCGACTCATAGAAATCGCCGTGGACACAGCGGTCGGGAGTCCAATCGGCGCGGGCCGCAGCCGCGATGGCCCGAGCCCGCTCTGCGACCGACGGCGCGACTCCCGCGAGCGTTTCAGCGTTGGCGGCCGCCGCGTCGTGCGGCGGGGAGAAAGATCCCTCTGGCGCAGCCATCGGCGCCAGACAGTCGAGAAGGTCGAGCAGCTCTGAAGGGCTGGGGACCGGCCGGGCTGTTGACAGCGCAGATCCCAGTGACTCGCCACGCCGAGTCTCCAGGACGACGATCCCCTGCGGCTCCGCGGTCCCGTAGGCGATCGGGACGGGGATTCTCGGCGCAACGGCCGCGTGCAGTCGGTACAGCGGTCCAGCCGCCCGCGGGCGGACGATCTTGAGATACAGCTCGCGCGAGGACTCGACGGACAGCACCGCCCGAGAGGTTGGCCGGTAGACCCGCGGGGTGATTCGCACGCTTCCCTCGGCGGCGCCCAGTTCGCGCAGCAACCCGCGCACCGCCTCGGGCGCGGTTGCAGAGCGCAGGCCTGGAAGGAACGGATCGTGAGGGTACGTCCAGGCGCCGACCTGCTGGCCCTCGCCATCCGAGACAACGGCTGAGCCGTGTGGGAGACGATGGGCATCGGCCATCAGCACCGCTGTCTCGACGCGGCGCTCCCCGGGCCACGCGACATCTGCGCGGTAGCGCACCACGAGTCGCTGCCCTGGCCGGTAGCTCACCTGCGTCGGAGTCGCGGACAGAAGATCGCCGCCAGTCGACGCGAGCGCCGGCGCAAGGATCTCGGCTGCCCGCGCGGCGTTCAACAGCGACGCAGCAGCCGGCAGGGCGGGATCGACGAGCACACCTCCGACCTTCCCCGGTGCGATGAGAAGTCGATGAGGTGGCTGTGAGAGCGTCCTCATCGTCCGGCGCGGACAGATCTGGCCTGGGCTGCCGGTGATGCGCGGGCGGCCTCGCTGTGCGACACGAGCGCCGGGGGCATCGTGAGCCCTTCAGGCGCTACTGGTAGGACACGAGGTCGACCGGCGGGGAGAACCCCAGCACATCAGACGGGGCGAACAGGTCGACGTCCTCGTCGTAGAACAGCTTGAAGCCGTTGTGAAACGGGGGTTCGACGGACAGTGCGTCGTACTTGCTCAGCTTGGCCCCGCGGCTGCCGAACCCGTCGATGTGGAAGGTGATCGCCAGTCCTTCCCGCGGGACGATCTGGTCGCGGTTGGTGACCATGCCGTGGGTGAACTGGTGGACGACGAACAGCTTCTCGGGCAGATCGTGGCGCTGCACGAGCTCCGCCACGTACTGCGACACCTGGTTGACCTCGGCGGCGTCGACCGAGCCGATGACCTTGCCGGGCACCTGATTGGCGCCCATCCGCCATTCGGGGTCGAGCGCGATGCCGACATCGGGCTCTTTCAACAGGTCCTCATACCGGCGCACCTCGGTGAGGAAGTCCGAGCGCCCCGGCTGGATGTCGAGCAGGACCAGGGCGTCGATGCGCCGCGCGGCCTCCAGGTACTCCCGGATCGGCCCGGGCTCGGTCGTCGAGCGGTACATCCCGTCGGCGCCGGGCGCACGCTGGGCGACGGTGACGATCAGCTCGAACACCGGCAGGAGCGGGCGCTCAGAGGAGTCGTACGGCGCGGCTTGGGAGAGCAGGCGGACACCGGCCTCGTCCGGCGACCCCTCGCCCAGCACCCCCATGGCGGGAGTCTGCGCATTGCCGTAGAAGGCGACCAGACGGTGGCGCGGGAAGATCGTGCGCCCGCCTCGCGGCAGGTGCAGTCCCGGGGCGGTGATCTCCTGTAGCTGGAGCACCGCGTCGGAGTTGATCGCGGCCTCTCCGCCGAGCAGGTAGACCGACGCCAGCTGCTCGGCGCGGGCGCGGATCCGCTCGACGATCGCCGGCTGGCGCCACAGGTCGCCCCCGCTGACCAGCAGCATGGTCGCGCCGCGAGCGGCGACCGCCGGCCCGGCTGCCAGTGCGTCCGGGAAGTCATCGCCCGTGGCCAGCCAGAGCTGGGCCGGGTCCATCCCCTGGGCCATCGCTTCGTCGTAGACGAGCGCTGACGTCTCGAACCGGGTGCGCCCAGCCAGGCGGCGCACGTGCGGGGCGTAGGCGGCCAGCTCCTCGGCGACGTGCTCGCTTACCGCTGCCTCGCCGCCGAGAACGACGACCTCATCAGGGTCGAGGCGCGTTAAGGCGGCCGCGGTGTCCGAGCTCAACTCGCCGCCGGCCAGCAAGATCGGGCTGCCGGCGAACGCGGCGTACGGCGCGGCGGACAGCGCGTCCGGGAAATCGTCTCCGGATGCGACGAACACGATGCTCGCCGAGTCGAGCTCGTCGGCCACAGCCGCCGCAGTCGCGAACCGATCGGCGCCGGCGATCCTGCGCACCTCGAAGTGCGTGCCGAGCGCCCGTTCGAGTCCGCGGCTCAGCGCCCGCGGGCCGCCGAGGAGCACGACGCGATCGGTGTTCAGGCGCTCCAGTTCGTCAGCCACCGCCGTCGGGAGCTCCTCCGGTTCCGTCAGCAGGATCGGCCCGCCCTCGGCAGCCGCCAGGACCGCGCCGACCAGCGCGTCGGCGAACGCATCGGCGCGGGCGAGAAACACTGTGTCCGCGGCATCGAACGCGGCGCGGGACGCTTCAACCGCGGTATGGATCCGAGTCGGCCCTGACAGCCCGTGCACGGACGCGTCGTTGACCGCTCCGACGGCGGCCAAGTCGCCCGGACATCCGAGGGCGTCGCAGGCCGAGCTCCGGACGGCCGGCGGGGCGATGTCGATGCTCGGGCCTGCTCCGCGGACCTGCACAGCGGCGCTGGCGAGTGCGGGAGGGCTGCCGCCGGCCGGAAGCGCGCGGGGAGCGCCCGACAGCAGCAGGACGGCGGCGACGCTGAGCAACGAGCGCAGCCGGCCCGGCGGACGCATTGATTGCTCCCTCCTTTCCGCTAATGATCAGGGATTGATTCGGGTCGAGCGTACGGGACAGTGCGCAAGAGACCGCGTCGTCGGCGCGACGGCGCCCGATGGTGTGGCCAGTGGCTTCCCGGCAGGCGATGATGGGCGGATCCGAGCGAAGGCGAGGGATGCGATGACTGACCGCGTCGAGCTGTCCGAGGAGGAATGGCGCAACCGCCTGACCCCAGAGCAATATGCGATCTTGCGCGGGCAGGGAACTGAGCCGCCGTTCTCCGGATCGTACCTAGACAATAAGGACGAGGGGCTGTATCGCTGCGGCGCGTGCGACACCCCGCTTTTCCGGTCCGACGCCAAGTACGAGTCCGGGACCGGCTGGCCGAGCTTCTTCCGCCCGGTCAGCGACGACGCGGTGCGACAGGTAGAGGATCACAGCCACGGGGTAACTCGCATCGAAGTGCGCTGTGCTCGCTGCGACTCCCATCTGGGGCACGTCTTCCCTGACGGGCCGGGGCCGACGGGGCAGCGTTACTGCATGAACTCCTTGGCGCTTGATTTCACGCCCGAGGGGTAGGCCGGACCCTCAGCCTCCGGTTCCGGCGGATCGCGGCTGGGTGCCGGGCGCGGAGTAGGTGCGCAGCCATTCGAGCAGCTCCGAGGGGGGCAGCGGCCGGCTCCAGTGGAAGCCCTGGGCCAGGTCGCACCGGAGCACCCGCAGTTCGTTGAGTTGCTCAATCGTCTCGACGCCCTCGGCGATCGCCTGCAGGCCCATCGCGTGCGCCAGGCTCACCACTGCCCGCACGATCGTGGAGTCCTCAGCGTCCTGGCCGAGCCCGGCGATGAACGACCGGTCGATCTTGAGCACGTCTACGGGGAAGCGCTTCAGGTACAGCAGCGAGGAGTAGCCGGTCCCGAAGTCGTCGACGGCCAGGCGCACGCCAAGCTCCTTCAGCCGGTGCAGCGTCTGCACGGTGACCTCCGCCTCCTCCATCAGCACGCTCTCGGTCAGCTCCAGGCAGAGTCGATCCGGTTGCAGCCCTGCGTCCTGCAGCGCACTTGCGACGACGTCGACCAGGTCCGGCTGGTCCAGCTGGCGAGCCGACAGGTTCACCGAGAACATCAGGGTCTGCTCGGGGAAGGTCTCCTGCCATCGAACCGCCTGCCGGCACGCTTCTCTCAGAACCCAGTTGCCGAGCGGCACGATCAATCCGGTCTCCTCGGCAAGGGAGATGAAGTCGAGCGGGGGCACCAGGCCCCGCTCGGGATGCTGCCAGCGGACCAGGGCCTCGACTCCGGTGACCGATGCATCCGTCAGCGCGAGCTCAGGCTGGTAGTACAGCACCAGCTGATCGCCCTCGATGGCGTCACGCAGCGCGTGCTCGAGGTCGAGGCGCTCCAGCGCGCGCTGTCCCTCAGCCTCGCGGTACACGCGATAGCGCCCGCGCCCCCGCAGCTTGGCGTCGTTGAGCGCGAGGTTCGCGTCGCGCAGCAGATCCTCGGCCGAGGCTGCATTCTCGGACAAGGCGATGCCGATGCTGCCCGAGACGTGCAGGTTGCGCCCGCCGACGTCGAACGGCTCGCGCAGCCGCTGCAGAATCCGCTCGGCTAGAGCGATGGCGCTGTGCTCGTCGCCGAACTCATCGCAGCAGATGGCGAACTCGTCCCCGCCCATGCGCGCCACGGTGTCGCGGGGACGCACCGCCGACTCGAGCCGCCGGGAGATCTCGGTGAGCACGAGGTCGCCGGCGGCGTGTCCCAGCGAGTCGTTGATGTTCTTCAGACGCGCGACGTCCAGTAGCAGCACCGCCACGGAAGAGGCCATGCGCTCAGAGCGGGTGAGCGAGCGATTGAGCCGGTCGATGAACAGGCTTCGATTCGGCAGGTCGGTGAGTGCGTCGTGCAGCTCGAGGTGCGTGAGCCCATCCTGGGCGGCGACCCGCTCGGTGACGTCAGTGGACACCTCGATGCCTCCGACCACCGCGGCGGTCGTATCGCGCAGCGGCCGGTGGCTGACATCCCACACCGTGTCGCCTACCTTGACGGTCACGTCGCTGTCCAGTCCCATGAGCGCCCGCCGGACTCCGTCGCGCAGGCGCGGGGTCTGATGCCGTGCCAGCAGTGACTGCCCGACCAGCTCGTCAGCCGCCAAGCCGTGCGACGCCAGCGCGCTGCCCTCGGCGAACGTGCACACGCCGTTGTCGTCGAAGGCCACGAGCATCATGGGCAGGTTGGACACGACCATTCGCAGCCGGTCCTGGGTCTCGCGCAGCGCTGCCTCGGTTGTGCGCTGCGCCGTGATGTCCTCGATCAGGCCGACGAGCAGCACCGGCGCCCCGGCGCTGTCGCGAGTCAACGACGCGCTGACTCTTCCGAGCGCGGGCCCGCCATCCTTGCGCACATAGCGCTTCTCGAACTGGACCGAGGCTCTTGAGCCGTCGACTAGCGCATCAATCGCGGTGCGTGTGGCCGCGCGGTCATCTGGATGCGTGATGGCGTCAACGTGCAGGCCGACGATCTCATCGACCTCGTAGCCGAGCATGCGCGCGAAGGACGGATTCACCTCCAGGTAGAACCCGTCAAGCGACACGCACGCCTGGCCCACGGGCGCGTTTGCAAACAGTGAGCGGAACCGCTCCTCCGACTCGCTGAGGAACTCCAGGACCTGGACGCGATCGAGGGCATAGCGAACGGAGCGCGCGAGCAGCTCGCCGTCGACGCGACCCTTGACGAGATAGTCCTGTGCCCCCCGCTGGACAGCCAGCCGCGCCGCCGTCTCCTCCTCGCTGGCGCTGAACACCACGATCGGGATCCCGAGCTGGAGGGCGACCAGCCGGTCGAGGCCTTTGAGCCCGTCTGCGTCCGGAAGGCCGAGATCCAGCAGCACGCAGGTGGGCGCCCATTCCGCGATGACGCGTTCGGCTTCGGCCAGTGTGGTGACTCGGCGCTGCTCGATGGGGCCGGTCCAGTGATCGGCCAGCATCGTCTCGGCGATCACGGCGTCGAGGCTCGAGTCCTCGACGAGCAGCAGGCGAAGCGGAGGATCGCCCAGCTCGCCCGAGGCGACGGGCTCGGCTGCCTGATCCACCTGCGTCTCCCGCGCTTGAAGCACCTTCGATCCTCTCCTCGGCCGCTGGGGCGACCGGACGTCAGGAACTCTGTGGGGCTCAACGTTTCTGGTGGATGTATCGGCGCCACCGGCGGCGGCATTAGTCGGGATTTGCGGGGGCGCTCTCGCGAGTTCGCTGTACAGCGGGAGCGAGGTTGGGGTGGCTGTCATCACCCCCAGCTCGGCGCGGCTGCCGCCGGCAGAGGCGGAGGCGGCCTGCTACGCCGGCGCGGCTGCGCGCGAGAGCCAGTCCAGCAGAAGGCGCGCGGTGGCGACGTTGGTGGCCACGGGCACGTGGTGGAGGTCGCAGACCTTGAGCAGCGCCTGGATGTCGGGCTCGTGCGGGTGCGCGGTCAGCGGGTCCCTCAGGAAGATCACCGCGTCGATCAGCCCGTCGACCACGCGAGCGCCGATCTGCATGTCCCCGCCGCGAGGGCCGCTGGCCATGCGCTGGATCTCCAGCCCTAGCGCGTCGGCTACAACCCGCCCGGTCGTGCCGGTCGCGACCAGGCGCAGACGAGCCAGGACCTCGGTGTGCCCCCTGATGAGGTCGACGAGGTCGTCCTTCTTCTCGTCGTGGGCGATGAGGGCAAGCGACGCGATCAGTGACGTCTCCTCGCTCAAGCGATCCGGCGTGAGGCTAACAGCCAGGGCGGGGGCTGCGGTCCAGGCGCGTCCGCCTAACCTGGGTCGGATGCGATCGATCGTGGCTGTGGCCTTTGCCGCCCTGATGGCGCTGCCCGCGTGCGCCGGGACCACGGTCAGTCCCGACCGCGGCTCGGACGCCAGCGCCTCGCTGGACGACGCCAGCCCCACGCACCCCATCCCGCAATCGGCGCTACCCTCTGCGTCGGCGTCTCCGCCGCCCTCGGCCACGCCGTCTTCGCTACCGACCGCTGCGCCCAGTCGCGCTGCGGCCGATTCGCTGCTCGGCGAACTGGCGGCGGCTGATGATGCCGCGGGCTTGGCGGCGCAGATCGAAGCGGCCGAACGGGCCATCCGCGCTGACGGGACCGATCCGGCGCGCCTTGAGCGGGCCGGGCGGCTCCAGCAGCTCGCCTATCGGCGGCTGTCGCGGGAAGCCGGCTTGCGCGAACGGGTCGCGGCGCTGCTGGCCGACGATCTGCGCTCGATCGCCGACGCGAATGTGCGCGCCGGCGAGCAGCTGCGAAGCACAGTGACGTCCGGCGCCGAACTGCCTGAGTGGACGATCGTCGAGCCCGCGCCGCCTGATCAGCTGCTGGCCCACTATCGCGAGGCGCAAGAGTCCTTCGGCGTCGGCTGGGAGTATCTGGCCGCGATCCATCTCGTTGAGACGCGAATGGGCCGGATTCGGGGAGACAGCGTCGCCGGCGCGCAGGGCCCGATGCAGTTCATGCCGCAGACCTGGGACGCGTACGGGCAGGGCGATGTCCACGACAACCGCGATGCGATTCTGGCGGCGGCCCGCTATCTCGCCGATCATGGCGCGCCCGGCGACATGCCCCGAGCGCTTTGGCACTACAACCACTCAGACGCGTATGTGGCGGCGGTCAGCGCCTACGCCGAGCAGATGCGCGCCGACCCGCGCGTGTTCTACGGCTACTACCACTGGCAGGTGTTCTTCGCGACTGCCGAGGGAGACGTCCTGTTGGAGGTCGGCTATCCGAACTGAGGCCGCTTAGCGACGACCATCCCCCGGCGCCAGCGAGATCAGCGCGAAGAACGCCAGGCTGGCCTGGCGGTCAGCAGGAGCTCACCGGTTCGAACACCGCGTCAGGCGAGATCCCGATCTTGGTGCTCGACGAAGAACAGGGTTCCCCCAGCAACGCAGACCGGGAGTGCGAGAAGGTTCACCACTGGCACGGCCAGCAGCCCGGTGCAGGCCAGTCCGAAGCCGGCGCTGCCCGGCAACGTGCGCCGGATGAAGCCCAGCTTCTGGCCGAACGAGCGCCGGCGGCGCTCCAGCGGGCCCTCGAAGAAGTCCAGGCACGCGATCGTCGCCCCAAGCGCCAGACCGCCCGCGGCCGCCAGCGCCTGCCCCAGCCCGGGAATCACGTTGATCGCGAGCAGCGGAGCGCCGACGCCGAGGATCAGCAGCAGCTTGCGCGCTTCATAGCCGACGGCGCGCGCGAGATCGAACCAGACGCGCCCGGGGGAGGTCGGCGGACCGGGCTGCCCGCCGATCAGCAGCTGCTCGATCCGCTCCGACAGCCGTGAGTACCACGGAGAGCCGAGCACGACCCCGATGCGCACCAGCAGGAAGCCGGCCACGATCAGCAGGCTGACCACGAGGATGAACTGGAGCACGAAGGCCAGCGCGGCCGTGACCCCCTCGGCCTCCCCGAGCAGCCGGTCGATCGCTCGCAGGCCCGCGAACAGCAGCACTCCGTAGATCAGCGCGGCGGCGATGACGCTGAGAAGAATCGGCACGATGATGTAGCGCCAGAGCGAGGGGTGTCGCCGGAGGATCCCAAGCGCGCGGAGGGGGCACGCCGCCCCGGCGATAAGGCCGCTTCTGGGCCGCGGCGCAGGGCTGGAGTGTTGCATCGCCCGAGCTTACGGGGGCACAGATCTGCCTGCGGGGGTCCTCGGGCGTGAGCGCGACGCCGATCGTGCGCGACACTGACAGCATGACGCTGCCGTCCGTGTGGGAAGACGGGACGTGGCCGGGGCTGCCGGCTGCCAGCGGTGGGCTGGAGACCGAGGTGTGCGTCATCGGCCTCGGGGCGGCGGGGCTGTCGGCGGTCGCGGAGGCGCTGCGCCTCGGCGCGGATGTGGTCGGCATCGACGCTGCGGAGGTCGGCGGAGGGGCATCAGGGCGCAACGGCGGGTTCCTGCTCGCCGGCACCGCGGCGTTTCATCACGACGCGGCGACTGCGATCGGCCGCGACCGGGCGGCGGCGATTCACCGCCTGACGGCGGACACGATCCTCCAGATGGCTCGCGAGACGCCCTCAGCCGTTCGACTGACTGGCAGCCTGCGGCTGGCCTTGTCGGACGACGAGCTCGCGGATTGCCACGCGCAGCTCGCGGCGATGCGCGCCGACGGTCTCCCCGCGGAGCCCTATGAGGGTCCCGAGGGCAGCGGGCTGCTGTTCCCCGCCGACGGCGCGTTCGACCCTCTGCGGCGCTGTCGTCTGCTCGCTGAAGCCGCGATCAACGCGGGCGCGCGCCTGTTTGAGCGCTCGGCCGCGATCGAAATCGCCGGCGACCGGGTGACCATGGCCGCGGGGGTCATCCGCTGCCGGCACGCGATCATCGCCGTCGACGGAGGCCTTGAGCGACTGGTGCCGGACGTCGGGGCGCGCGTCCGGACAGCGCGCGCGCAGATGCTCGCCACCGCGCCGCTGGCGTCCCAGCGCTTCCCGCGGCCTGTCTACGCGCGCTGGGGCTATGACTACTGGCAGCAGCTGCCCGACGGCCGTCTCGCGCTCGGCGGATTCCGCGACGCTGGCGGCGACGACGAGTGGACTGGGGCGCCCGAGCCGACGGACATCGTGCAGGGCCGTCTCGAGCGGTTCCTGCGCGAAGCGCTCGGCGTGCGCGCGCCGATCACACATCGCTGGGCCGGCTGCATCGCCTTCACCGAGGACAAGCTGCCGGTGATCCAGCGGACCCAGGACGGCGCGATCGCCGTCGGCGCGTACAGCGGGACCGGGAATGTGCTCGCCAAGCTCTGCGGGCGCGCCGCGGTTGAACTGGCGCTGAGCGGCTCGCCGGGGCCCCTGGCGCGCCTGCTTGCCCCGAGACCCGACTCGGGCGCCGAGCGCTGATCTCGCCGCCTGATGCCGCCGCGCGCGTCGCGGGCGCGCCGCCGATGGCTTCGAGGCGGCCGGCGCCGGGAATGAGTAGTCGAAGGCGATGCGCAGTCGCAGCCGACCGCGGCATTTCTTGCGATGCCGCTGCGAGTGCGGCCTCAACCGACCGACGACGCTCGAGGGATCCTCATGAGTCCGATTCACGTCCCGGAGGGCGGATTCACGCCCGCGCCAGCCATTCCGCAGCCGAACATCTTTCCGATGGAGTGGCGGGTGGAGACGCCCAAGCTGCAGGAGATTTACGAGCGCTCGAAGATCCAGGCGTGGAATCCCAGCGAGATCGCGTGGGACAGCCTGGATCCCGAGTCCTGGAGTCCTGATCAGCGCATGGGGATCATGTACTGGTGGGCGCTGCTGGCCAACTTCGACGGCTCGGGGCCGCCGGTGTTCGCCAAGGCGATGGTGCAGGCGTTCGAGACCCACGAGGAGGACCCAATCCGCAAGGCGTTCTTCTCGATCACGCGCGATGAGATGAACCACGAGGAAGTTGCCCAGCGCATGATCCAGCGCCTCGTTCCGGGCGGCCCGCTGGATTTCGTGCCGGCGAACGACCTCGAGGCGGCGGCGCACAACAACATCGCGTGGCTGTACCACAACGGGGGGCGCTACTGGAACGCCTACTCGCAGGCGGTCAACAAGTATCCGCTGGCGGTGCTGTTCACATCGTTCATGATGGGCGAGGTCGCGTCGTCGACGCTATTCCGCGGCATGGCGTCGAATACCTCCCACCCGGTGTTCGAGGAGGCCTTCACGCGCATCGGCCGGGACGAGTCGCGGCACCTGCAGATCTGCATGACGATCCTCGAGAAGTCCTGGCCAGGGCTCCGCGAGGAATACAAGGACATGATCACCAAGCAGCTGCGCGCCGGATTCGTGTTCCTATCGATGGTGCTGTGGGAGCCGCCTGACCAGTTCTGGGAGCTGCCGCCGTACTACCTGGAGAACCATCGCGTGCTGATCGACCTCGCACGCTCCGGCGGGCTCGGCGTCCTGTCCTACGACGACCAGGCGGAGAACTGGCGCGTCGCGCTCGCCAAGGTGCGCGCGATCGTCGAGCGCTGGGGGATCGCGTTCCCCGCCATTCCCGAGCTCGACCTCGACGGCGCGGACGTCGGCGACATCGGCGCGGAGGACATCATCCCCGTGTTCTGAGGCGCGCCCGCGGGGGATCCCACGTCCCAGCGGCGCTGGACCGCCCGCGAGGAGCAGGGAGGAGGAGCAATGCCGCGGTCCGTCGGCGTCGTCGGCGGCGGGACCATGGGCGCGGGCATTGCGCATGTCTTCCTGGCCGCCGGCGCGCGCGTCGCCCTCGTCGAGGCGGACGACGCGCGGGGAATCGCCGCGCTGGACCGGATCGACCGATCGCTGCGTCGTGCGTCCGATCGGGGGCATCTGGGCGACGTCGCCGACGCCCTTGAGCGGCTGCGCGTGGGCGCCGATCTCGCCTTGCTCGCCGACTGCGAGCTGGCGATCGAGTGCGTGCCGGAGGATCCGGAGCTCAAGGCTGCCGTTCTGGCGGACGCCGAACGGTCGCTGGCCCCGGATGCACTGCTGGCCAGCAACACCAGCGCGCTGTCGATCGACGTGCTGGCCCGGCGCCTGCAGCGACCCAAGCGATTCGTCGGGATGCACTTCTTCAACCCGGTGCCGGCGTCCCAGCTGGTCGAGATCGTTCGCGGCACGGCGACCGATGACGCAGCCGTCGCCGACGCGCGCGCCTGGGCCGAGCTGATCGGAAAGCAGTGCATCGAGGTGCGCGATTCGCCCGGATTCGCGAGCACGAGACTCGGGATGGCCATGGGGCTCGAGGCGATCCGGATGGTGGAGGAGGGGGCTGCCAGCCCAGAGGACATCGACACCGCCATGGTGCTGGGCTACAAGGTCCCAGTTGGTCCCCTGCGCCTGACTGATCTGATCGGCCTCGACGTGCGACTGGCCGTCGCCGAGTACCTGCATTCGACGCTCGGGGATCGGTTCCGCCCGCCGCAGCTGCTGCGCGACAAGGTGGGGCGCGGCGAGCTGGGAAGGAAGTCAGGTCAGGGCTTCTACTCCTGGTAGCGAGTGCGCGCGCCTACAGGCTCGGCTTGGCGATCATCGCCCATGCCACGACGAACAGGATCGCGAGGTCCGCCCAGCCAAACAGTTTCAGGCGTCGCAGCAGCTCCTTGGCCGCGGCGCTGTCTCGGCCGCCTTCGGCCAGTGCGCCGCGCAGGCTAGCGGTGGTGCGCTGGCTGAACACCGCCCCGAGGATGACGGATACCGCGACGCCTCCCAGTCCGAGGATGATCCACAGATCCGAGAAGCGGAAGCTCGGCTCTGCGACGACCAGCGCGACGCCGAACCCCAGCGTCCCCATCGACGCGGGCATGAACAGGCGCTTGCCGAATTCGGCCGTCTGGTCCATCAGCGCCACCGTCGCGTCGGCGCTGGCATTCGTGACCATGCGCGCGGTCAGGATCATCAGCGCCACGCCGCCGCCGAGCCACACGATGGCGGAGAACACGTGCCCGACCTTCAGCCATATGCTCAGGTTCACTCGAACTCCCCTCGCGTCGTTCTCGGCGCGGAGAATACGGCCAGGAGGCGCGCGCGACGCGCAACTGACCCGCAAGCTGCTGCGACGAAGCGCACGACCGGCTCGCTACCTCGGAGGTGGTTGCCAGATGCCTGAGATCGAGCTGACGATCGGCCAGGGGATCGCCGAGATCACGCTCAGCCGGCCCGCGAAGCGCAACGCCATCAGCGAGCCGATGGCGGCCCAGCTACTGGCCGCCCTGGAGAGCGCAGAGGAATCAGGTGCGCGGGCACTGGTGCTGCGCGGCGAGGGCGAGGCGTTCTGCTCCGGGCGGGATCTGTCAACGGCCGACCCCGCCGCCGACGACGCACAGGCCATACTCTCGGGCTGGGTCAACCCGCTGATCACGCGCCTCGCTGGGTTGGCGATTCCCACGTTCGCCGCGGTTCACGGCGCGTGCCTGGGAGTCGGGCTGGGGCTCGCGCTGGCCTGCGACGTCGTGTACGCGGCCGACGATGCGCTGATCGGCTCGCCGTTCGCGCGGATCGGCGCGGTGCTGGACTCAGGCGGCCATCTGCTCCTCTCTCGCCCACTCGGCGAGCATCGAGCTTTGGAGCTCATCTACACGGGACGTCTGCTGTCGGGCGAGGAGGCCGCGCACTGGGGGCTGATCAACCGCAGCGTGCCCAGGGCGGAGCTGGACCAGCAGGCGCGCGCGCTCGCCGCGGTGGTCGCAGACGGCCCGACGACGGCCTTGCTGGAATCGAAGAGGCTGATGCGCCGAGTCGTCGACGAGGGCCTGGGACTGGACGAGGTCCTCGCGCTGGAAGCGGCGGCGCAGGGCAGGGCGGCGCAAACCGCGGACTACAGCGAAGGGATCGGCGCGTTCCAGCAGAAGCGCCGGCCGCGCTTCACCGGCCGCTGAGCCGAGCGCGTCCGACCAGTGCTCCGGCTGTGAGCAGAATGGCGCCCGAGAGCGCGGGGACCCAGTCACCGAAGCGCACATAAGGGGTCGGGCCGCGCCGCAGCGGCAGGTCGATCGTGTATGCGCCCCGCTCGTGCGGTGCGACCCACAGCAACGCCTCGCCGTTCGCGTCAAATGCGACCGAGATGCCGTTGAGGCTCGACTGCAGCCCCGCCCGGCCCGACTCGACCGCGCGAACGGCCTCGATGCTGGCCTGCTGCGGCTGCGCCCACGTTCCATGGAAGCCGCTCATGCTGCCGAGAGCCACGATCGCCTCCGCGCCCATCCCGGCCAGCCGTCGGCGAAGATCGGGAAACTGGGATTCGTAGGAGATCAGCGCGCCGACCCTCGCGCCCGCCACCTCGAGCACGGCCTGCTCGCGACCGCGGACGAGATCGATCTGCGGCGCGGCGGTTTGACCAGTGACCCAGCCAAGGAGTCCTCGCAGCGGCACATACTCCCCGAAGGGAACCAGCCGCATCTTGTCGTAGCGGGCTGCGACGCCGTCGGCCCCAACCAGCAGGGCCGTTCTTCGATAGCCGTCGTCGCCCAGGAT
>DATKBU010000283.1:0-10182 GCA_035513815.1 Egibacteraceae bacterium | reverse complement strand
GAGGTTGTCGCGCAGCCGCACGGTCGGCCCGTCAGCGACGGCTCCTGCTTCCACGAGAGCGTTGCGGGCCCGTTCCGACAGCAGCGCGGCATGCTCGTTCGTGGTGACGATCATCAGCACGCTAGACGTGCGAGCAGCTGTTCCAGCGCGGCAGCTCGGCCCGCGGGATCGGAGGCTGCGCGCTGCGGCGCTCGGCCGATCACCTGCTCGGGGAGGCGGGCGAGCTTGCGGCCGTGCCGGCGGGCGGTGGCCTCCCAGCGTTCCAGCGCCTCGCCGGGGTCGACGTCGCGCTTGCGCTGGCGGGTGCCGGCCCAGGCTGTCTGGGCCATCGCGGACAGCACCGCGGATGGCGCCTCCACCCCGTACTTGTCGCGGTAGGCGGCGGCCAGCTCGGCGACGGCGGCGGTGATCGCGCGGCGGCGGGAGGAGAACGCCTCGATCAGCTCGTCGTCGACCCCGTCGAGTTCGCGCAAGCCGTCGGGCCGGTCCCGCCAGGCGACCCCGAGCCGTCGGGTCATCTCGGCCTCGAGGGTGCGGTTGTACAGGGCGCCCGCGCCGGTGCGGGCCGACAGCAGCGCCCGGCCGTCCAGCGCCCGCCACCTGCCGTCGACCAGCGTCTGGGCGCGGTTGAGCACCAGGCAGTGGGTGTGCAGGTGCATATCCCCGTCGCGGGAAGTCCACTCGTTCATCCGCGCCACCGCCAACCCGGACGTGTCGAGCACTCGCACGCCGTTGCGCCCCGCCCGGACGTACGCGGCGTGCTCCTCCAGGTAGGCCAGCCCGGCGTTGACCGCGGCCAAGTGGGCGGCCCAGACCTGCTGCTGGACGCGGCGGTCGCCGGCCGCCCACAGCAGCGACACGCTCTTGGGCGGCGAGAACGTGCAGTCCCACGCGGCCACGAGTGGAGAACTGCGAGGTCAAGAGGCGTTTTGCGCGCCGGGAGGGATTCGAACCCCCGACCTTCTGATCCGTAGTCAGATGCTCTAATCCACTGAGCTACCGGCGCGGAGCCTCGCCGGTTCGGTCCCGAGGGGTCGCCTCAAGTCATCGAACGAGCAGCGGGGCGGAGTCGATGCTAGCGCGAAGCCCGAGGCGTCGCGAACCGCGCACGACGCTCGGGATCACCGCGCCAGCCTCCGTCCGCAGCGCCCCAGCGGTCCGCAAACTTGGTCATTTCAGTCCGGACGATTCGGGTCGATACTGACTTGTATATGAACTGGGAGCGGAGCCGCCAACCGCCGCGCCCTGCGCCCTCGGAGGAAGCTCATGCGCGTCCTTCTGGTCGAAGACAACGACGTCGACGCCGCGATCGTCAGCGCCGCGCTCCACAATGACGCCGACTGCACGCTCGAGCATGTGGGCGAGCTGGGGCAGGCGATCGAGCGCCTTGCCATAGCCGCCCATGACGTCGTCCTCCTGGACCTGTCGCTTCCCGACAGCACCGGGTTAGCGACCCTGCGCACGCTGCGCGATTCGGCCTTGTCGACCCCAGTCGTCGTCTTGACGGCCGCCGACGACGAGGCGCTGGCCCTGGCCTCCGTGCAGGAGGGCGCGCAGGACTACCTGCCGAAGGGCTCGTTTGACCGCCAGATGCTGCGCCGCGCGCTGCGCTACGCCATCGAGCGTCACCGACTGACAGAGGCGCTCGAGGCCGCCTACCGCCGCCACCTTGACACCGCGTCCGGGCGCGCAAGCCTTGATCCGCTCACAGGGCTGGTCAACCGCGGGGCCATCATCGAGCACCTGGAGCGGCTCATCGCAGAGTCCAGCCGCTACAACCACGCGCTGTCCGTCGTGCTGTGCGACCTCGACGGCTTCAAGCGGCTCAACGATCAGCACGGCCACTCCGTCGGCGACGCGGCGCTCCAGCAGTTCGCGGGCTTGCTGCGCCGGCTGCCGAGAGCTGCGGACATCGCTGGGCGCTTCGGGGGCGACGAGTTCCTCCTGCTTCTGCCGCAGACGCCGCCGGACGCCGCAGCCATTGCCGCGGAGCGGCTGCGCCAGGCGACTGCCGATCACCCGCTGAAGCTGCCCAAGGGCACGCGGCTGAAGCTATCCGCCACCTTCGGGATCGCAGGATTCGAACCGGGCGATGACGTCGCCACGCTCGCGCACCGGGCCGACCTCGCCTTGAACGAGGCGAAGCGAAAGGGCCGCAGCCTCATCGAGGTCGCCCGACCGACCACCCAGGCGACGCCGATCAGCCCGAACGTGCGCCGCTAGCCACCCGGACTGGGAGGGCCTCCCGGCCCGTCCGACGCAGAGGCGGGGCCGTCCCGTTCCCCGAACGCTGCGATCGCCGGCCCCGGATCGAGCGGCACGCCGAACACGACCCGCCCGCCCGGGCCCTGCTCGACGGTGACCCGGCCGCCATGCGCATCGACAAGCCCCTTCACGATGGCCAGCCCGAGACCTGCCCCGCCGCCGTCGCGGGCGCGCGCGGAATCGGCGCGGCTGAAGCTGTCCAGCGCGTGGGCGCGGAACTCCTCGGCGAAGCCGGGACCCTCATCGGCGACCATCACCTGACCGTCACCGTCGGCTTCGGACACCGACACGGTCACTTCAGACCCGGCGGGCGCGTGTCGGATCGCGTTGTCGAGAAGATTTCGCAGAACCCTGCCGAGCGCCTGGGGATCTGCCCTCACGCGCAGCGGAGTGTCGGCCTCGAGCTGAAGGCGCACATCTCGGCGCTTGGCGACAGCCGTCATGGCCTCGACTGCCTCGTCGGCAAGCTCGACGAGATCGGTCGCCGCGAGCGAGAGCTCGACGTCCCCCGCCTCGATGCGCGCGAGCATGAAGACGTCGTCCACCAGTCCGCGAAGCAGCTTCAGGTCGTTCGCCATCGACGCGAGATAGCGGTCCGGATCCGGCGCCATTCCGTCCTGCAGCGCCTCGACGGCGGCCTGAAGCGCCGTCAGCGGCGTCCGCAGGTCGTGGCCGACGGCGGCGAGCAGATCTCGCCTGGACTGCTCGTCTCGCTCACGCGCCTCCTGCGCACTGGCCAGCCGCCGGACCATGCCGTCCATGGCTTCGGCGACGGCCCCGACTTCGTCCGCGCGGTCGATTCCGGTGCGGACCCTCAGATCGCCCTCCGCGACCTGCCTCACCGCTGTCGCGAGCCGCTCCAGGTCGCGCTCGAGCGACTTGGCGACGGCGACCGCGAGGGTCACTCCCAACCCGACGCCCAGACTCAGCGCCAGCACGACCAGGCGCAGGTCATGAGCCGAGAGGAACATGGTGGCGGCCGACACGGCGACCGCCCCAGCCGCCACCGCAACGGCCGCCATAGACACGACCAGCACAGTGGAGCTGAGCGAGCGCAGGCGACCTGTCAATCCCGTCAGCCACCACCCCGCCAAGGCGGTCGCGACCGTCATCCCGGCGAACAGCCCGTACAGCACCATGCGGTCGCGCGGCGTGGGCTGCATCGCCGCCTCCGTGATCAGCAGGCCTGCAGCCAGCAGCACGGCGAGCAGGCCCACCAGGACCTTCACGGCTCGAACCGATAGCCGACGCCGCGCACAGTGACGATCCGCCGCGGCCGCTCGGGCTCGGCTTCGAGCTTCTGGCGCAGATGCCCGACATGGACCGTGACGGTGGCAGGATCCTGCCAGTCCGCCGACGAGTCCCAGACATGCTCCAGCAGCTGCGCCCGTGAGAAGACCTGGCGCGGCGAATCGGCGAGGAAGGCCAGCAGATCGAACTCCTTGCGCGTGAGCTCGACCGCGCGACCGTCAAGCAGCACCTCCCTGGTGCTCGGATCGACGACGAGCCCGTCGAACTCCATGCGGGCTCCGGGCGCGCGAGGCGCGGCTCGTCGCAGCACGGAGCGCACCCGGGCCGCCAGCTCTCTCGGGGAGAACGGCTTGACCACGTAGTCATCCGCCCCCAGCTCCAGGCCAAGCACACGATCGCCCTCGTCGCTGCGCGCGGTGAGCACGATGACAGGGACATCGGTCCGCGCGCGCAGAGCCGCGAGGACGTCCAGGCCGCCGATGGTCGGCAGCATCAAGTCAAGGATCACCAGGTGCGGGCGACGGGCGGCGGCCAGGCGCAGCGCCTCCGCTCCATCGGCGGCGACGTCGACCTTGAAGCCATCGCGCTCCAGGTAGCGGGTGACGACCTCGCGCACCATCGGCTCGTCATCCACGACCAGCACTCGCATCGTCAATGACGTCGATGACCCTGGGACGTCTTCGGGCTCACTCACATGACGCATCGTATGGGGACCCGCACACGGCAGATAGCATCGCGGCTGCACTTTCGCGAACCTTCACCGCAGCTTTCGCTTGCCCTGAGATCGCATCCGCAGAGTCGCGACAGAACACATGCGACAGCGATGAGTCTTCATCGCGGGTTCGCCCGAGAGCGTTCATGGAAGGAGCGGCAGGATGGTGACCTGGGTGCGCGAACACCTACCGTTGACGGTGGCCGCGCTGGTCGTCGCGGTGCTGCTGGCCGCATTCGTGCTGATCTGGTTCCAGCCGCAGAAGCTGTTCATCGATCAGCGGGTCAGCGAGGCGCTTCCTGAGGGAGCCGTCGCATCCGCTGCGGACGAGGACATGGCCGACGACGACATGGCGTCCGAGGAGGACATGGCCGACGACGACATGGCGTCCGAAGAAGACATGGCCGACGACGACATGGCGTCCGAAGAGGAGGCCGACGCGAGCGCCCAGCCGGCGACCCTGGCCTCCGGCGAGTTCACCGGCACCGCGCATCCCACATCCGGGACGGCCTCGGCGATCCGGCTCGAGGATGGCTCGCGCATCCTGCGCTTCGAGGAGTTCGCCACGGACAACGGGCCGGATTTGCTCGTCTACCTCACGAGCGCGTCTCCGGATGCCGGCGACGACGCGTTCGACCAGGACTTCGTCAGCCTCGGCCCGCTGAAAGGCAACCTCGGGGATCAGAACTACGAGCTCCCGGACGACGTGGATCTCGAGCGGTATGCGACCGTTGTGATCTGGTGCCGGCGCTTCACAGTCTCGTTCGGGACCGCGTCATTGGATGCGGCTGGCTGATCGACGACGCGCACGCACTGACGCGCCCAGCAAAGCCGCAGTCGATGCGGCTCGCCGCCCCCGGCGAAATCGCGTAGATGCCTTAAGCTAATCCGATGCGCGGTGGGGGGGTGCCAGTGCGTCGTGGCCTTGGCAGTGCCGCAGTTGCTCTGCTGCTGATCGCCGTTCACGCCGGAACGGCGGTGGGCCAGGCCGACGACTCTGGACTGCGAAGGCTCGCGGGCCAGAATCGGATCGAGACGGCCGCCGCAGTCTCCCAGAACTCGTTCCCAGACCCGGCCGAGGTCGATACGGTCGTGCTGGCCACCGCGGCCGGCTACCCTGACGCGCTCGCCGGGGCGGCGCTCGCCGGGCTGCTCGGCGCCCCGGTTCTGCTCACCGGCTCGGCCAGCCTCGACTCCGTCACCGCGACGGAGATCCAACGGCTGTCACCGGGACGGGCGCTGCTCCTCGGCGGCGAGGCGGCACTGTCGATCCAGATCGAACAGGACCTCGACGCGCTCGGCATCGCGAGCGTCGAGCGTCTCGGAGGAGCGACTCGCTTCGGCACGGCAGCAGCTGTGGCCGAGCAAGTCGCCGAGGCCGGCGTCGATCCGCTGCATGTGTATATCACGGAGGGATCGCACCCCGACGAGTCCCGAGGGTGGCCCGACGCCGTGGCGGTGTCCGGACTCTCGGCGCTGAAACGGCGACCGATTCTGCTGGTGGAAGCCGACCGGCTTCCTTCGGAGACGGCAGCGGCGCTGGAAGATCTGGACGTGAGTCAGGCCACGATCGTCGGCGGGACGGCCGCTGTCTCCTCGGCGGTCGAACTGGCCATCGCGGCCGCAGGGGTCAACGTCGACCGCCTGCCGGGAGACACCCGGTACGAGACCTCCTTCCGAACGGCAGTGGCGTCCATCGGGGCGGGTGCTGAACCCGCCGAGCTGTGGCTCGCCACCGGAACGAATTGGCCCGATGCGCTGAGCGCCGGCCCGGCGGCCGCAGCGGCCGGAGGAGTGCTGCTCCTGGTGAGCGGCACAGACCTGGCGGCCTCGCCGCTCGTCGAGCAGTGGCTCTCGGACCATCGGCCTACACAGATCACCCTGCTGGGCGGGACAGCGGCGATCAGCGCGGAGGTGGAGAACGCGCTCAGCGCGCTGCTGCCGGATCCGCCCACTGGCGGCCCCGCGCCGCCGCCGACTCCCATGCCCACCCCCACCCCCACGCCCACGACCACGCCAGTCGGATGTAGCCCTCCTCCCATCGGCGAGGCCGAGCCGGCATTGCCGCCTTCGTCGAGTCACACGATGACTGTGCTGCCCAACCATCCGGATGGCGGCGAGGCCATCGCCCTCGGCGTCAACGACGCGGGGCGGGCCGTCGGCTACGTGAATGTCGGCGCCGATCAGTCGGCAGTGCTGTGGGATGGCGACGCCATCAGCGCGCTGCCAGGGCTCGGCGGCGACGAATCCATCGCACAGGACATCAACAATCGCGGGCAGGCGGTCGGGTACAGCGAAGCGGCCGACGGCAGCTTCCACGCGGTGATCTGGCAGAACGGGACGGCTACCGACCTGGGTGGCTTCGGCGGGGCGAGCTTTGCCTTCGCCATCAGCGACAACGGCCATATCGTCGGCGGCAGCTATACCGAGCCTGGGTTCTCGGGGGAGCGTCGAGGCTTCCTGTGCAGTCCCGACCAGGCGATGGTGGATCTCGGCACGCTAGGCGGGGAGTTCACCCAGGCGCATGCCGTGAACAGCAGCGGGCACGTGGTCGGGGAAAGCCGCGACGCCGGAGGAGCGCAGCGCGCCTTCCTGTGGACCCCGCAGGGCGGGATGGTGGACCTCGGAACCCTCGGCGGCTCCGGAGCAGTCGCACGCGGCATCAACGACGCCGGGCAGATCGTCGGGGAGAGCCGGAACAGCGACGGCGAGCGGCGCGCATTCCTCTGGACCTCAGCGGACGGGATGATCGATCTCGGAGTGCTCGCGGCGGAGAGCACAGCCAGTGCGGCCCTCGCGATCAATGCGTCCGGAGAGATCGTCGGGTACAGCGAGACCGATGAGTCCAGCGACGGCATCGTGTTACTGCAGCACGCGGTCCTGTGGGAGACGGACCGCTCGCTGACCGATCTTGGCGCGCTCGCCGGCAACAGCGTCGCGAATGGGATCAGCGCCAACCGGCAGATCGTCGGCGCAGGCGACGCCGAGGAGGACTCCGAGGTCCAGCGCGCGCTGATCTGGCGCTGACGCCGCCGCCTCCGTGAGCCCCGGTGCCGCTTGCGGCTGCGCCTGGGTGTTGGCTGGCGCGAAGGAGGCGAAGGATCGGACCGGCGCCGGCGGCGTGACCGTCTCCCGGCTCAAATGACGCGATGGCGGAGGCTGAGGGATTAGAACCCTCGATGGGAGTGTCTCCCAAACGGGATTAGCAATCCCGGCCAGGCCGACCGGGGCTGTCCGTGTGGATCCGCCTTCATCCACCTAGGCCGTTAGCTCGTTTGCATCCCCCGTGGTTCCTCTCCCGGCCGGCCCCGTCCGGCCCCGTGCGTTAGCAAGGTGTTAGCAAGGACGACACGGGTGGAAGCGCGATCACGTTCCGGGACGGACGCTCAGTAGACGACGTCGACGAGGTCACATTCTTGCTCATGGCGTACGACGGTCTGTCAGCCGCCATGTACGCCATGGCCGCCCGCGCGGTGCCCGCGACCTGTCCTCGGATCGGCGGGCCGAAAGGACATCAGCCGCCGCGGCCGCGCCACATCGGAGTACGAGGCTTTGGAGCGCCGCCGCCAGCATCGAGCAGCGATGCACCCGCCATTCGAGAACCGCACCATGCAAGGCCCGCTCCGAGGGCGGCGGCGCCAAGGACAGCCAGGAACCACAGCCCGGGGGCCGCAAGCTGCGCGACGCCGGCGGCGATCAAGTGGGCCGGTGCCCCGACGCCGACCAAGAGTCCGGGCCAGCCGGAAAAGGCGCTCGACCTGCTGAGGGCCATGCCCAACATCACGTACCCGGCCATGAAAGCGACAGCTGCGATTCCGTTGAACACCACCACGGGCGGATACGCGATGACGCGGTCAAGGGTAACGGGCGCGGTCGCGGCCAGTGCCGGAGCGATAAAGCCGAACTGGCTGGAGATCGCCAGCAAAGCCGTGCCGATCCATGCGACCAGGAAGCCGGTCGATCCCAACCGCCCGACGCGCCGCAGGTCGAAGCCGTAGAGCACCGGGAGACCGAGCAGGATCAGCAGGCAGGCGACGATGTAGATCGCATGCGATCCGACCAGCTGCACCTCCTTGTCGAGGATGCTGGCCGGCGTCTCTTGGGATGGGTGCAGCACAGTAGCCACCGCGAACAGCACGCCGCCCGCGACCAGAGCCCTGCCGCCCCCGCGGATGAGGTGCTGCTCGTCGGCCACCATGTCGCTCCACCTGCGAGGCCAATCTCATGGGGAGAAGGTCCGCCCCCGAAGTACAGCATCGCAAGAGCCGCGCTACAAGACCGCCCCTGGCGCACCACGGTGGAAGCTCGACAGCGTGAGCGACCGGCTGACCCACGCGCAGCGTAACCTTGTCAAGGCGCGCATGGAGCGTGTGGCTGCCGAGCAGGGGCAAAAGGCCAGTAGTCGCAGAGACGGCCCTGGAGCCGAGAGGTTCCGGGGCTTTCTCACGCCTGGCGTTAGCAGATTGTTAGCAAGCCGGGGGGCGGGCCGAGAGCCAGCGCGCGGGCGGGAGGAGCGCCGCAGGCCGCTGACCTGCGAACCAGCGGAGGCTGAGGGATTCGAACCCTCGATGGGAGTGTCTCCCAAACGGGATTAGCAATCCCGCGCCATAGACCAGACTAGGCGAAGCCTCCTGAAGCCCCGAGCGGGGGCGACGGCAGTGTAGCGAGGCGCCAGACGGCGTGCGACCGCCGCGCGGTCGAACGCACCACCCGGCTCGTACACTCGTGCGATGGAGGTGTGGCCGAGTCTGGTTGAAGGCGCGAGTCTTGAAAACTCGTGAGCGGTCCTGCCGCTCCGTGGGTTCGAATCCCACCGCCTCCGCTAAATCGCCTGGTCAGTGACTCATTGGCGGTTGTTCAGTTCCTGCCACGCGTACTGTGGCGGATAATGGCACCGGTCACAATGCCTACCAGCCAGCCGAGCATCGCCGAGACGACGACGATCCACACGATCGAAACCTGGCCCGAGCCGAAGACCCAGCTCAATTCGACTGTCCCGGGCGTGTTCGCCACAACAAGGGCAACCAGCACGATCAAGAGGGCCACAAGCACGAACACTCGCGCGTAGAGGCCAGCCCGACTCCTGGAGCGTGCCGGCTCCCGCGAAGTATCCTCCCGCGGTCGGTCAGGGGCCTCGGACACTCCCCGCCTCCTCCCTGGGTGGCTGACTACCTCGCAACCGGAGCCTACCGTCGGATGACGCTCGCAGGGAACCCCGAGACCCGGCACCGGTCGCCGGGATCGCGGAGGAGATCCTCCCCGGGATGGAGCACGTGCTCGCGGGCGAGCCGATCGTCGGGCAGTTCGGCCGTCCAGCGCGCCAGGCTGCAGGTCGAAATCCCACCGCCTCTGCGAAGACCCTGTGGCTACTCGACAGTAAGCAGCGCGTACATCCCGCTGACAACATGCGGCGGGCCGCCCTCGACCTGCGGCGGGCCGTCCGACTCCTGCTCTTCCGCCGAGTCGTTGCGGAACGACAGCTCGGTCCCAGCGGCAACCGATTCCGGAACTCCCTCATAGCCGTAATCGATGCCGACGATGTCGACCGTTCCGGCCGCCTCGGGCGTCGTGGCGTCGTCGTCGGGCGTCGTGGCGCCGCCGTCCGGTGTCTCGGCTGGAGTCGAGGTGTCCTCCAGCGTGGCGGTGTCGTCCAGAGTCGTCACCGCATCGTCGGGCGTCGTGGCAGGGTCGTCGGGGGTGACCGCAGGGTCGGCTGGATCGCAAGCCGCGACGGCCAGCGCCAGCAAGGTGATCACACCCCTCCGAGACCTCGTCGCATGACACGCTCCTGACTTTGCAGATCTGATGCGGCAGGCAGGGATTGCCGCTCGTGGCTGCCCCAAACGTGCTGCTCATCACGCATGACAGGGCGGAGACGCGCCACTTGACCGTCAGGCCGAGATCGTCAATCATCCCCCCGTCGCGTCCCTGGACCTCGGACTCCGGCGGTGGGA